>JAUIJO010000171.1 GCA_030431185.1 Gammaproteobacteria bacterium
CAGGTCGAGCGAAGGCAGGGCATGGCGACTCCCGGGTCGGGGGGGTGCGAGCGCGCAGTGCGCGGCGGGCTCAGGTCAGTTGCGCGAAGTACACGCCGCGTGGCGGCAGGCGCAGTTCGCCTGCATGGAGGATGCCGGCGAGAAGGCCGTGGCCGTCGAGCGGGCGGGCGTCCATGCCGTCGGGAACACGCCAGTCGACGTCGGACGCGGAGAGGTTGAAGACGCACAGCAAGGACTGGCCCTCGTGGCGGCGCAGGAAGGCGAGCACGGGTTCGTGCGTGTCGAGGAAGCCGATGTCGCCCGCGACCAGGGCGGGTTGCTCGCGCCGCCAGGCCAGGAAACGCCGGCTGAGGTTGAGCACCGAGCCGGGGTCCTGCTCCTGCGCCTGGATGCTGCGCGCGCGGTGCGCATCGGGGATCGGTAGCCACGGTGCGCCCTGGCTGAAGCCGGCGTTGTCCCCGTCGGTCCACGGGAGCGGCGTGCGGCATCCGTCGCGGCCCTTGAAGTTCGGCCAGAAGGAGATGCCGTAGGGATCCTGCAAGGCTTCGTATGGCACGTCCGCCTCGCCCAGGCCCAGCTCCTCGCCCTGGTAGAGGCAGACCGAGCCGCGCAGCGAACATACAAGCGCGACCAGCTGGCCGGCCAGGGCGTCGGACGCATCCTCCCCACCCCAACGGCTGACCGCGCGTTCGACGTCATGGTTGGAGATCGCCCAGCACGGCCAGCCGTGCGGCATCTTCGACTCGAGGTTTTCGACGGTGCCGCGGATGTAGTCGACGCTGAAGTCGTCAGTCAGCAGTTCGAAGCTGTAGCCCATGTGCAGGCGCTGGTCGCCGACGTACTCGGCCATCGTCGCCAGCGAATCCTCGGAGGAGAACTCGCCCAGCGCGGCGACGTCCGGGTATCGATCCATCAGCCCGCGCAGCTGCTCCATGAAATCGAGCGTCTGGGGCTGCGTGTTGTTGTAGTAGTGGTACTGGTAGGCGTAGGGATTGTCGGCGCTGAAGCCGCGGCCGACGCGCAGGTGCGCGGGCTTGGCCGGGTTGTCACGCAGCTGGGCGTCGTGGTAGCAGAAGTTGATCGCGTCCAGGCGCAGGCCATCGACGCCGCGGTCCAGCCAGAACGCCACGTTGTCGAGCGTGGCCTGGCGCACCGCCGGGCAATGGAAGTTGAGGTCCGGCTGCGAGGTCAGGAAGTTGTGCAGGTAGTACTGCTCGCGGCGCGGCTCCCACTGCCAGGCGACCCCGCCGAAGATCGACAGCCAGTTGTTGGGCGGCGTGCCGTCGTCGCGGGCGTCGGCCCAGACATACCAGTCGGCCTTGTCGTTGTCGCGGCTCTGGCGGCTCTCCTGGAACCAGGCGTGCTCGGCCGAGGTGTGGCTGAGCACCTGGTCGATCATCACCTTGATGCCGCGCGCATGCGCCTCGGCGAGCAGGCGGTCGAAGTCCTCGAGCGTGCCGAACAGCGGGTCGACGTCGCGGTAGTCGGCGATGTCGTAGCCGAAGTCCGCCATCGGCGACTTGAAGAACGGGGAGATCCAGATCGCATCGACGCCGAGGCGGGCGATGTAGTCGATCTTCTCGACGATGCCCGGCAGATCGCCGACGCCGTCGCCATTGGTATCGAGGAAGCTGCGCGGATAGACCTGGTAGATCACCGCGCCGCGCCACCATGAAGCCGTTGTCATTCCCGTCCCCAGGCCATCCATTTCGGGACGCCACTATTCCATGCCACGGGGCCCGCGGCGCGTGCGATCGGACCCTGCCGGGCGTGAATACGTTTGCACCGGCCATGTTGCAGTGCGATGCCTGTCTAGCATGCGTCCATGCCTTTGCCGGACATGGCGGAAGCGCCCGCGTGCCTGCCCGGAAGGCACGTGGACACGGTTCCGCCATGTCCGCTCGCGCCCTTCGCCGGGTTACCGTCGCGGGGCAACGCCCCAGATCCGCCCGGCGTCCCGCGCGACGCCCACCGAGGAACCTGCATGAGCCCAGCTGCATCGCACCACGCGCCATCGCCGACCAAGCCGACCCTGTCCTTCTGGCAGATCTGGAACATGTGCTTCGGCTTCCTCGGGATCCAGTTCGGGTTCGCCCTGCAGAACGCCAATGCCAGCCGCATCTTCCAGACGCTGGGCGCGTCGATGGACGACATTCCCATGCTGTGGATCGCCGCGCCGCTGACGGGCCTGATCGTGCAGCCGATCGTCGGTTACCTGTCCGACCGCACGTGGACGGGACTGGGGCGTCGCCGGCCCTATTTCCTGGTCGGCGCGGTGCTGTCGACGCTGGCGCTGTTCGCGATGCCCAACGCGCCGGTGCTGTGGATGGCGGCGGGTACGCTGTGGATCCTCGATGCCTCCATCAACATTTCGATGGAGCCCTTCCGTGCCTTCGTCGGCGACCAGCTGCCGGTGCGCCAGCGGGCCAGCGGCTACGCCATGCAGAGTTTCTTCATCGGCGTGGGCGCCGTGGTCGCGAGCCTGTTGCCGTTCCTGCTCGAGCACCTGGGCGTGGCCAACACCGCCGCGCCCGGCGAGGTGCCGCCGACGGTGCGCTACGCGTTCTACTTCGGCGGCGCCGTGCTGCTGTTGGCGGTGGGCTGGACGATCGTCAGCACCCGCGAGTACCCGCCCGAGCTCAATGCGCAATGGGACGAAGCGCCGGTGCTCGCGCGCCGCACGCGCAACGAAGCGCTGTTGCGTTCGCTCGGCATCGCGTGCCTGTTGCTCGGCGCGGCGGCGATCTTCTCGATCCTGCACTTCGGCCTGGACCGGGCGCTGACCGTGCTCGGCGGACTAATCGCCGCCCTGGGCCTGGCGATGCTGCTGCGCCAGCGCGTGGGGAGCGAGAGTGCCTTCGCCCGCATCGTCGACGACCTCTACGACATGCCGGTGACGATGGTGCAGCTGGCGGTCGTGCAGTTCTTCTCCTGGTTCGCGCTGTTCGCGATGTGGATCTACACCACCGGCGCGGTGACCAGCGCGCACTTCGGCAGCAGCGATACCGGTTCGGCCGCCTACAACGCGGGCGCGAACTGGGTCGGCGTGTTGTTCGCGGCCTACAACGGCTTCGCCGCGCTGGCCGCGATCGCGATTCCGGTGATGGTGCGGCACTGGGGACTCCGGGTCAGCCACCTGGTGAACGTGAGCCTCGGTGGACTGGGCCTGCTGTCGTTCCTGTGGATACGCGATCCGCACTGGCTGCTGCTGTCGATGGTCGGCGTGGGTTTCGCTTGGGCGTCGATCCTGTCCTTGCCCTATGCCTTGCTGTCCGACAGCCTGCCCGCCGCGAAGATGGGTGTGTACATGGGCCTCTTCAACTTCTTCATCGTCATCCCCCAACTGGTCGCGGCCAGCCTGCTGGGCCTCATGCTGCGAACGTTCATGGGCGACGCGCCGATCAATGCCCTGGCCGTCGGGGGTGCCAGCCTGCTGCTCGCGGGACTGTTCACGCTCAGGGTGCGCATCGCCACGCCGGTCGTGCCGGTGCCGGGGGTGGCCCGATGAGCCGCGCACCGCACGCCCTGTACGGAGCCACGCTGGCCGTGGCGCTTGCCGCCTGCGCGCATGCGCCCGATCCCGCGCCTGCATCGTTGCCCGCGCCCAGCCTGCGCCCCGACTACTACGGCACGCTCGAGCCCTTCGCCTCGGATGCGGTGTATTTCGTCATGACCGACCGCTTCGTCAACGGCGATCCGGCCAACGACCATCGCGACCAAGGGGGCGACGACCCGGCGCTGCGGACCTTCGACCGCCCGGTGCCGGGCGACGCCCATGGTGCGAACATCGGCTACCTGGGCGGCGATTTCCGCGGCCTGCTCGACAATGCGGGCTACATCGCCGACATGGGCTTCGGCGCGGTCTGGCTGACGCCGATCGTCGACAATCCCGACGAGGCCTTCACCGGCGGCGATCCGATCGGATCGGAGGCCTTCTTCAAGGATCGCGGCAAGACCGGCTACCACGGCTACTGGGGCGTGGACTTCTTCCGCCTCGACGAGCACCTGCCCAGCGCCGGACTGGACTTCGCAGGCCTGACCGCCGGCTTGCGCCAGCAGGGCCTGAAGACGGTGCTCGACATCGTCGGCAACCATGGCTCGCCCTCGTTCACGATGCCGGTAGACCAGCCCAAGTTCGGCGAGATCTACGACGACGGCCGCCTCGTGGCCGACCACCAGAACCTCGCCCCGGCCGATCTCGATCCGCGCGGCAATCCGCTGCACCGCTTCTTCCACGACACGCCGGACCTGGCGCAGCTGTCCAACAACGACGACACCAACCCCGAGGTGCTGGACTATTTCTGCCGCGCGTACTCGCACTGGATCGACCAGGGCGCCGCGGCGTTCCGCATCGACACCATCCGGCACATGCCGCCGGCGTTCTGGCAGCGCTTCAGCGACTGCATCCGCACCACGCACCCCGGCTTTTTCATGTTCGGCGAGGCCTTCGACCATGATGCCGACAAGATTGCGCCGTTCACCTGGCCCGGCGGGGGCGCGGTGAGCGTGCTGGACTTCCCGTTGAAGGAACGCATCGACGCGGTGTTCGGCCGGCAGCAGCAGGGCTACGAGAAGATCGCCGAGCGGCTCTACCTCACCGACGGCCCGTATGCGAATCCGTACGAACTGATGACGTTCTACGACAACCACGACATGCCGCGCATGGACGCCAGCGACGAGGGCTTCATCGATGCGCACAATTTCCTGTTCACCGCGCGCGGCATCCCGGTGGTCTACCAGGGCTCGGAGATCGGCTTCATGCGCGGCGCCGCCGAGCACGCGGGCAACCGCAACTACCTGGGCCAGGCCCGCATCGACGCCGCGCCCGGCAACCCGATCCATGATGCCTTGCGTCGCATCGCCCGGGTGCGCGAGGCCACGCCGGCGCTGCAGCGGGGCCTGCAGCTCGACGTCGCGATGCAGGGCGAGCGCGCCGTGTTCTACCGCGTGCTGCAGGAGGGCGGCTTCGCCCAGATCGCGCTGGTGATGCTCAACAAGGGCGACGCGCCGGCGGACGTCGAGGTGTCGCGCTGGCTGCAGGCGGGCGAGTGGCGGGCGGCGCTCGCCGGTGGTGCGCAGGCGGTGCCCGAGGGCGGCACGCTGTCGGCGCGCGTTCCCGCGCATGGCGTCGAGGTGTGGGTGCTCGACGCGCCCGTACTGCGCGAGGACCTGCGCGAGGCGCTCGACGACGCCATGGCGCGGCGGCTCGGCGGACCTTGAAGGGACGGGACCCCGCGCCGGCCCGGTCCTCGATGGCCGGTGGGCAGGCGGCCTACGCCGCCCCGCTCGAGCGCCGTACCACCAGCGAGGCGGGCAGGGTGGTGCTCTGCACCGGTTCGTCGCGGATCTGGGCCAGCAGCGATTCGACCAGCAGGGCGCCCGCGCGCGAGGTGTCCTGGTAGACCGTGGTCAGCGCCGGTTGCGCGAAGCGTGCCGTGGGAATGTCATCGAAGCCGGCGACGGCGATGTCCTCGGGCACCCGGTATCCGGCTTCGGTCAGTGCGCGCATGGCGCCGATGGCGATCAGGTCGCTGGCCGCGAACACGGCGTCGAACGGCACCTGGCGTGCCATCAGGGTGCGCGCGGCTTCGTGGCCGGCGTCCTCCGAGCTCACCGCATCCACCTGCAATGAAGGCTCCATCCGCAGGCCGAGGGCATTCAGGGCGGCGTCGCAGCCCCGGTACCGGTCGAAGAATTCGGGATAGTGGCTGGAGGCATCCCCCAGGAACGCAATGCGCTTGCGCCCCAGGCCTGCCAGGTGCTCGCCGACCAGTTGGCCGCCGTGGTGGTTGTCGCAGCCGATCGAGATGCCCGGCTGGCCAGGCAGCACCGCGCCCCAGCGGACGAAGTGCGTGCCCTGCTCGACCAGGCTGTCGAGCTTGCCGCGGTAGGCGAGGTAGTCGCCATAGCCGAGCAGGATCAGGCCGTCGGCCTTCATGCTGTCCTCGTAGTCGGCGTGCCAGTCGTCCGAGAGCTGCTGGAACGACACCAGCAGGTCATGGCCATGGCGCGCGCAGGCGCGGGTGATCGAACCAAGCATCGACAGGAAGAAGGGGTTGATGTGCGAGTCGTCGGGGGTCGGGTCCTCGAACAGCAGCAGGGCGAGCGTGCCCGACCGCTGGGTGCGCAGGCTGGACGCGTGGCGGTCGACCTTGTAATTGAGTTCGCGGACCGCCTCCTCGACGCGCTTGCGGGTGTCGGCATTGACCAGCGGACTGCCGCACAGCACGCGCGACACCGTGGCCTGCGACACACCGGCCCGGTGTGCGATGTCGAGGGAAGTGACCTTGGATCTGCGGGTCATTGAGCGCCTGTTCTTGCCTGCCTTGCGTCCGCGGCAGTGTAACCGCAGGGGCCGGTGCTCCGCATCGAGATGGTGCGCCGGGCGGCGCGAACGCACCACGGCGGTGCGGAAGTGGGTTTCCCGCGAAACCATGGCGAACGGAATCAACAGCTTAGGCCAATAATCGGCTTGGCACGCCCCTTGCGTCACCTCTGGGTATCCACCCCAAACTGGAAGGCCGTAATCCCATGTCGCTTGAGAATGTCGAAAAGCTTGTCCGTGACCACAAGGTCGAATTCGTCGACCTGCGTTTCGTGGACATGCGTGGCACGCAGCACCACGTCACCTACCCGAAGTCCATCGTCGATGCGTCGCTGTTCGAGGACGGCAAGATGTTCGACGGCTCCTCGATCAACGGCTGGAAGGGCATCAACGAGTCCGACATGGTGCTGCTGCCCGACGCGAGCACGGCCTACCTGGACCCGTTCACCGCCGATCCGACCCTGGTGATGACCTGCGACATCCTCGACCCGGCCACCATGCAGTCGTACTCGCGCGACCCGCGCGGCGTCGCCAAGCGCGCCGAGGCCTACCTCAAGGCCAGCGGCATC
>JAUIJO010000172.1 GCA_030431185.1 Gammaproteobacteria bacterium
GCCCTTGTCGAAGTCGAACACGCTGCGCAGGTAGCCGAGCTTCTTGTGGAAGCGGCCCACCAGGCCGCAGATCATCGCGTCGGCTTCGCCGCGCTCGACCATCAGCGCCGAGATCAGCGTGGGCCGCGAGCGCAGCAGGTTCTTGGCCGCGGCGGGGGTCACGCCGCGACGCTCGGTCAGCGCGTGGTACTGCTGCCAGTAATCGTTGAAGCGCGGGTCGTCGTTGATGTTGGTCAGTTCGAAGTCGGTGCCCTCGCGCATGCGCAGGCCGAGGCGCTCGATGCGAGCGTGGATCACGTCGGGGCGGCCGATGAGGATCGGGAAGGCCATGCGTTCGTCGACCACGGTCTGCACGGCGCGCAGCACGGTCTCCTCTTCGCCCTCGGCGTAGACCACGCGCTTGCGGTCGTCGCGGGCGCGGTCGTAGACCGGCTTCATCACCAGGCCGGTGCGGTGGATGAACTGGCCGAGTTGTTCGACGTAGGCCTCGACGTCGTCGATGGGTCGCGTGGCGACGCCGGAGTTCATCGCCGCAAGCGCCACCGCCGGCGCCAGCATCACCAGCAGGCGCGGGTCGAAGGGACGCGGGATCAGGTACTCCGGACCGAAGGTCGGGATGTCGCCGCCGTAGGCATTGCCCAGGTCGCCGGCTTCCATCCGCGCCAGGCGCGCGATGGCGCGCACGCAGGCCAGCTTCATGTCCTCGTTGATCACCGTGGCGCCGACGTCGAGCGCACCGCGGAAGATGTAGGGGAAGCACAGCGCGTTGTTGACCTGGTTCGGGTAGTCCGAGCGGCCGGTCGCGATGATGCAGTCCGGGCGGACCGCCTTGGCGTCCTCGGGCAGGATTTCCGGGTACGGGTTGGCCAGCGCGAGGATGATCGGCTTGTCGGCCATGGTCGCGACCATGTCGGCCTTGAGCACGCCGCCGGCGGACAGGCCGAGGAAGACGTCGGCACCGGCGACGATGTCGGCCAGGGTGCGCTTGTCGGTGTCGCGGGCGTAGCGCGCCTTGTCGGCGTCCATGTGCTCGCGGCCGGTGTAGAGCACGCCGTCGCGGTCGACGGCGAGGATGTTCTCGGGCTTCATGCCCAGCGCGACCAGCATGTCCAGGCAGGCGATGCCGGCGGCACCGGCGCCGGAGGTCGCGAGCTTGACGTCCTCGATCTCCTTGCCGGCCACTTCCAGGGCGTTGAGCACGGCCGCGCCGACGATGATCGCGGTGCCGTGCTGGTCGTCGTGGAAGACCGGGATCTTCATGCGCTCGCGCAGCTTGCGCTCGACGATGAAGCATTCCGGTGCCTTGATGTCCTCGAGGTTGATGCCGCCGAAGGTCGGTTCGAGGCTGGCGATGATGTCGACCAGCTTGTCGGGGTCGCGTTCGTCGACCTCGATGTCGAACACGTCGATGCCGGCGAACTTCTGGAACAGCACGCCCTTGCCTTCCATGACCGGCTTGCCGGCGAGCGCGCCGATGTCGCCCAGGCCGAGCACGGCGGTGCCGTTGCTGACCACCGCCACCAGGTTGCCGCGAGCGGTGTAGTCGCGGGCGGTGTTGGGGTCGGCGGCGATCGCCTCGCAGGCGTAGGCCACGCCCGGCGAGTACGCCAGGGCGAGGTCGCGCTGGGTCACCATCGGCTTGGTCGCGGTGACCTTGATCTTGCCGGGGGGGCTGAGGCGGTGGTAGTCGAGCGCGGCTTGCTTGAAGGCGTCGTTTTCGGACATCACGGGGGAAATCGGGGACGGGAGCCCGATTCTACCGGGGATGGCCGGGAGGGACAGGGGCGTGCAGCCGCGGCGCGGACCGCGGGTCCCGCCGCGCATGGCGCCTGTTCACGTTCGGCAGCGGCGCGCACCACGCAATACGGTTGCGTACGGGCGTGCGCGCAGGCTTGCGCGGCGCCAAGGCTCGCGAAGCTCGAGATCAGGGACCAAAGGCAACGGCAAGCGCGCCGCAGCGTGGGTCGAGCCGACGGCGATACCCACCGTAGCTCTCGGCCACGACGATCGATGGGTTTTGCTTCGCGCTACCCATCCTACGGATGCGGGCTGCCCGCCAACTCCCCGCTGCGGTCGACGGCAAAATCCAAGGCAAAGGCTGGATCCCAGCGTTCGCTGGGATGACGAGGTGTAGGGCCTGCCGGGCCGGGTTGGGCTGAGACGTCGCCGTAGGATGGGTAAAGCCAAAGGCGCAACCCATCGCTGCGCACCCGCTGGCGCCACGATCGATGGGTTTTGCTTCGCGCTACCCATCCTACGGAAGCGGGCGTCCGGCCCGGAGCGCGAGGGGTCCCCGCCCCCGCCACACAATCACCCAATCACCAATCTCCACGAACCAATTCCCCATTCCCCATTCCCCATTCCCCATTCCCCGTTCCTCGTTCCCCGTTCCTCGTTCCCCATTCCCAATTCCCAATTCCCACTCACGAATCACGAATCACCAATCACCAATCACCAATCACCAATCACCAATCACCAATCACCAATCACGAATCACCAATCACGAATCACCAATCACCAATCACCAATCACCAATCACCAATCACCAATCACTAAAAAGCCAACGGTTCGTCGCCGCCGGCGATGGCGTCGAGGCGGATGCGGTTGGCGAACAGCGAGAACGCGAGCATGCCCGCCAGGCCGTTGGCGCGGGTGATCCAGTGCGGCATCCAGCGCGCGGGCTCGAGCACGCCTTCGACGAACAGCGGTTCGAAGCGCTGCACGTCGTCGAGCGTCATCTTGCCGGCGAACAACCATCGGCACAGTTGCAGCTTCTGTTCGCGCAGCGCCCAGCGGAAGAAGGTGTGCACCGACACCAGGCCGCGCAGGTACACCGCGTCCTTGGTGAAGGCCGAGCCGCCGGTGACCGGACAGCCGCGGAACACCCGCTGGGCCGAGGCGAAGCTCTCTTCGCCGGTCTGGCCGGCGGCAAGGAAATAGCGGAACACTTCGATGAAGTCGGCGCCGCGCAAGGCCATGTCGACGGCCTCGATGCGCAGGCTGATGCGCTTCATGCGGCCGATGTCGATGCTGCCGGTGATCTGCTCGGCGAAGGTCGCCAGCCCTTCCTGGGTCTCGGTGCTGCGCGGCGAAGCCAGGCCCAGGCTGCCCAGCACCGGCTGCGCGCGCCCGTTGATCGCGGTCAGCGAGTGCACGAAGGCCTCGTGCTGGAGCAGCTGGTCGCGGTCGTAGTCGCTGAAGGACGCGTTGGACCGCAGGCGGATGCGGGTGGCGCCGGCGGCGGCCTTGGCGATCATGTCCGGGTCGAGTTCGACCTCGATCACCCGTTCGCCGAAGAAATTGTCGAGGTCGCGCTGCAGTTGCAGCTGCAGGGCGGTGGCCGACACGGTGATGTGCTCGGCGGGCGCGAGCAGTTCGCGGTCGAGTTCGTCGGCGATGGAGATGAAATGCAGGGCCGCCTCGACCGCACTGGGCCCCTTGCCCGGCAGGGCTTCGTCGGGTCGGCCGTAAAGCTGGATGGAATGGCGGCTGACCTCGGCGGTGCCCAGCGACTCGAGCAGGCGGGTGGCGGTGCTCCAGCTGTGCGCGGACTCGCGCAGGTACTGCCCCAGCGGATGGTCGGGATCGGCCTCCGCGGCCACCGCGTCCAGTTCGACGCGGACCTCGCTGAAGTCGTGGCGCGGATACTCGATGCGCGGGAGGATCGCCGCGCCGCGTGCATGGTCGGCCAGGAAGCGGGCCTCGACCTCGGCCGGCCAGCTGGTCAAGGACAGCAGGTGGATGCCCCGTGCGGCCCTGACCATCCGCTCGTCGAGCGCGGCATGGTGGGCGATGTCTGGCGGGAAATCCGGCATGGCGCGGGCGGTGCTCCGGAGCGTGCGTCGCCCCGAGCATAGCCCTTGTCGGCGGGCCGGTCAGGGATGCGTGCCGCGATCGGCTCAATCGTCGTCGTAGTCGTCGTCCCGGTTGCCCTTGTCCCGGCCGGCTTTCTGCACGCGCGAGGGATGCCGCGTGGTGGACTTCTGCTCGCTGCGACGGTCGGCGAGCGTCGCGGCGGCGCCGGCGACCTCGTCGCGCAACTTGTAATAGTTGGCCACGCGCTGCGCATCGAGGGTCCCGGCTTCGATCGCCGCGCGCACCGCGCACCCGGGCTCGCGCCCGTGGGCACAGTCGCGGAAGCGGCACTGCTCGGCCAGGGCTTCGATGTCGCTGAAGTTCTCGGTGACGTCTTCCTCGCCGGTCGGCTTGAGCTCGCGCATGCCCGGCGTGTCCACCAGGCAGGCCCCCGACGGCAGCGGGACCAGCGCGCGATGCGTGGTGGTGTGGCGCCCGCGCGAGTCGCTGCCGCGCACCTCGCCGGTCTTCATGCGATCGCGGCCGAGCAGGCTGTTGGTCAGGGTGGACTTGCCGGCGCCGGAGCTGCCGACCAGAACCACGGTCCGGCCGGGATGCAGCCAGGGCGCCAGCGCATCGACGCTGGCGGCATCGCGCGCGTTCACCGGCACGACGGCCAGGCCTTCCAGGCCCAGCGCCGCGAGGTCGGCGACCGCCTCCTCGACCGCACCGGCGCGGCCGGCCCCGGCGAGATCGGCCTTGGACAGCACCACCACCGGTTCGGCGCCGCCACTGCGGACCAGCAACAGGTAGCGCTCGATGCGGCGCGGGTTGAAGTCGTCGTCCAGGCCGCAGACCACAAACACGGTGTCGACGTTGGCGGCGATCAACTGCTGCTTGTAGTGTTCGCCGGCGGCGGCGCGCTTGATCGCGCTGTAGCGCGGCAGCAGGGCGACGATCTTCGCGGTGGCATCCGCGCCTTCCACCAGCACCCAGTCGCCCACCGCCGGGCGCGATTCCGGCGTCGCCTCGCCCTTGCGATAGCCGCCCGCCCGCTGCCATTCGGGCAGGGATTCGGCCGGGTAGCCCTCGTCGACCGACTCGGCGACGATGTAGCCGCTGCGATGCTGTTCGACGATGCGGGCGATCCGGGCCTCCGGGTGGGCCGCGATGACCGCCGGCCAGGCGTCCATGCGTGCGCGATCGGCATCGCCCTGCAGGGGCCAGCCGATGGCCAGCAGGTCGGGGGTGGCGTTCAAGCGGTGGCGGGAATCGGGCGCATGGGGGGATTCTAGCGCCGGGCACGTGGCAGGGGCCGTCGGGGGGCGAGGAAAGACGCCTTCGGCCATGCTGGACACGGCCCGGCATTCGGATAGGCTGGCGGACAGTCGCGTTCGACGCGCTCCCCCACTCCGACCCGCCCCCGCCGATGCCGCCCTCCAGCCTCAAGACCCGCGAACGCCTGTCCGAAGTCCGATACGAGATCCGCGGCGAACTCGCCCGCCGCGCGCGCGAGCTCGAGGCCCAGGGCCGGACCCTGATCAAGCTCAACATCGGCAATCCGGGCGCCTTCGGCTTCCGCGCCCCCGAACACCTGCAGCGCGCGATCGTCGAGGACATCGACCAGACCGATCCGTACACCCACCAGCAGGGCCTGCCCGCGGCGCGCGAGGCGCTGGCCGCCCACTACCGGGCGCGCGGCATCCCGCATGCGCACGCCGACCGCGTGTTCGTGGGCAATGGCGTCAGCGAACTGATCGACCTGTCGCTGCGCGCCCTGCTCAACCCGGGCGATGAAGTCCTGCTGCCCTCGCCCGACTATCCGCTGTGGTCGGCCGCGACGATCCTCAACGATGGCCGGCCGGTCTACTACCGCTGCCTCCCGGCGAACGCCTTCCTGCCCGATCCGGACGAGATCGAGGCGCTGGTGTCGAGCCGGACCCGCGCGATCGTGCTGATCAACCCCAACAACCCGACCGGCGCCAACTATCCGCGCGAGCTGATCGAGCGCATCGTCGCGATCGCCGCGCGCCACAAGCTGCTGCTGCTGTGCGACGAGATCTACGACTCGATCCTCTACGACGGCGCCGCGTTCCAACCGGTCGCGCCGATCGCCGGCGACGTGCCCTGCCTGTCCTTCAGTGGCCTCAGCAAGGTCCACCGCGCCTGTGGCTGGCGGGTCGGCTGGGCGGTCCTGTCGGGCGATCCGCTGGCCACCGGCGAGTTCCACCACGCCATGGACCTGCTGGGCGCGCTGCGCCTGTGCGCGAACGTGCCGGGCCAGTTCGCGATCGAAGCGGCCCTGCGGGGGCCGAACACCATCGACGCCCTGTGCGCGCCAGGCGGTCGCCTGTACGAAGCGCGCCGCGCGGTGACCGAGAGCGTGGCCGCCAGCCGGCACCTGAACCTGGTCGAGCCGGCCGGCGCGCTGTATGCGTTTCCCTCGGTCACCGGTGCGGCGGCCGACGGCTTCGACGACCACCGCTTCGCGCTGGACCTGCTGGAGACCGAGAACGTGCTGGTGGTCCCGGGCAGCAGCTTCAACGTGCCGTACCGCAACCACTTCCGGGTGACCCTGCTGCCGCAGCCCGACGAGCTGCGCGAGGTGTTCCGCCGGATCGAGCGGGTGCTCGACCGCATGGCCGGTGCCCCGGCCGCCCCGGGGCAGGCGCGTGCGGCGCTGGCCTGAGCGCGGCGCGGCACGACTGGTCGGCCTCGTGCTGGCCGGACTGCTGGCGGCCTGCGCCCCGCTCCCATCCAAGGATCCCGTCATGACGACCTATCTCGCCCTGGGCGACAGCTACACCATCGGCGAGGCCGTGCCCGAGGCCGGCCGCTGGCCGGTGCAACTGGCCACCGCCCTGCGCGCCGACGGCGTCGCGCTCGGCGATCCGCGCATCATCGCCACGACCGGCTGGACCACCGACGAGCTGGCCGATGCGCTCGATGCGGCGGAGCCGCTGGGGGAGTGGGGCTTCGTCAGCCTGCTGATCGGCGTCAACAA
>JAUIJO010000173.1 GCA_030431185.1 Gammaproteobacteria bacterium
GAAGGACGCCAGCGAGCTGACCGGCAAGACCGAGAACATGCGCTCGGTGAACTTCCCCGGCGACCCGCGCCTGGTCGGGCATTTCGTCGACGTGGCGATCACCGCGGCACTGAGCAATTCGCTGCGCGGACGCGTGGTCACCGACGAAGCGTCGGCCGCCTGAGGCCGGTAAGCGATGTCCGCACGCGGGGCGTCGGAAGCCCCGGCCCTTGCCTTCCGCCTGCGCCTGCTGGCGTTGATCGCGGTGGTCGGGCTGAACACCACGCTCTACCTGCTGGTCAACGCCCATCCCACGCGGGTGCCGACGCTGCTGCCGGTCACCGCGCTCGACCAGGCGGTGGGTTGGCATGCGTGGACGATCTGGCCGTACTGGCTGCTGCTGTGCATCAACCCCTTCCTCGCACTGGGCCTGCGCTCGAAGGCGCTGCTGTGGGCCACGTTCAAGGCCTACGTCCTGGCGATGGGCATGAACATGCTGGTCTGGCTGGCCTGGCCGACCCGCATACTGCGCCCCGCCCTGCCGGCCCACCTGGACGGCGCGACACGCTGGGCCTGGGAACTGCTCTATGCCCTGGACGAGCCCTACACCTGCTTCCCTTCGGGACACATCACGATCCCGGTCGTGGTGATGATCGCCTTCGCGGCGCAAAACCCGGCCTCGCGGCGCTGGATCTGGCTGCCGACCCTGCTGTTCCCGACGATCATGACCACCGGGCAGCATTACGCCGTCGATATGCTGGGAGGTGCGGCGACGGCGCTGGCCGGGACGTGGTGGGCCGGGCTTTGGGGGCCGCGGCGCGCGCATGCGCCGGGCACCGTCGCGGCCGGCGTGTCGCGCCCCTGAGCCGGAGGGCGCGGACCGGCACGGCCTACTCGGGCCGGCGGTACACCGCCCGCCCGTCGACATAGGTCGCCAGCACGGTCAGCTCGCGCAGGCCCGCGGGCGGGATCGCCAGCGGGTCTTCGGCCAGCACCACGAAATCGGCGCGCTTGCCCACTGCCAGGCTGCCGACCTCGTTCTCGGCGAAGCCGGCGAACGCGGCGTCCATCGTGAAGCCGCGCAGGGCTTCGAAGGCGGTGAGCTTTTCCTCCGGACGCCAGCCGCCCGCGGGCAGGCCGTGCGCATCGGCGCGGGTGGTGGCGGCATGCAGGCCCAGGCGCGGGTCGACCGATTCGACCGGGAAGTCCGAGCCCAGGGCCAGGCGCGCCCCGCTGTCGCGCAGCTGGCGCCACGAATACGCGCCGACGATGCGCACGGGCCCCAGCCGGTCCTCGGCCCAGGGCATGTCGCTGGTGGCATGGGTCGGCTGCATCGAGGCGATCACGTGCATCCGCGCCAGTCGCGGCAGGTCCTCCGCGGCGAGCACCTGCGCATGTTCGATGCGCCAGCGATGGTCACCCTTCCGGCGATCGCCCAGGACGTCCGCATAGGCCTCGAGCACCTCGTGGTTGCCGCGGTCGCCGATCGCATGCGTGGCCACCTGCACGCCGCAAGCCATCGCCTTGCGGGCGACCGCATGCAGGCCGTCGGGCGAGGTCACCATCAGGCCGCGATTGCCGGGGTCGTCGCTGTAGTCGGCCAGCAGGGCGGCGCCGCGGCTGCCGAGGGCGCCATCGGCGTAGACCTTCACCGTGCGCATCTGCAGGCGTCCGCCCGGGTGCCGGTAGAGGCCGTCGCGGCAGAGCGCGTCGAGTGCGTCGCCGTCGCCCGCGGCCATCGCGGTGATGCGCATCGGCAACGCGCCACGGTCCGCCAGGCGCCGGTAGCGCTCGAGCCCGGCCAGGTCGACGCCGGCGTCGTGTGCCCCCGTCAGCCCATGCGCCACCGCGTCCTGCATGCCCAGCACCAGCGCGCGCTCGGCGAGCGCTTCGTCGATCGGCGGCCGCGCGGCGTCGACCAGCGACGACGCGGCATCGATGAAGATCCCGGTCGGCTGGCCGTTTGCATCGCGGACGATGCGCCCGCCCTCGGGTTGCCACTCCCCTTCAAGCCGGCGCTCGACGGCCCGCATGGCCGCACTGTTGGCCCAGCCGGCATGGCCATCGATCCGCTCCAGCCAGACCGCGCGGTCGGGGAAGGCCGTGTCCAGGTCGGCGGCGGTCGGGAACTCCCGCTCGGGCCAGTCGTTCTGGTCCCAGCCGCGGCCGACCAGCCAGGCACCGGCGGGCAGGTCGCGGGCGAAGGCACGCAGGCGCTCGATTACTTCCGCCTTGTCGCGCGTCCCGACCAGGTCCGCGGTCATGTGCGTCATGCCCAGGCCACTTACGTGCCCATGGGCGTCGATCAGGCCGGGTATCACGGTGGCGGCACCCAGTTGCAGGCGCCGGGCATCCGGGTATCGAGCCTCCAGGGCATCGCGCGTTCCCGTGGCGAGGATGCGCCCTTCCTCGTCGTAGACCATCGCTTCGGCGTGGGGACGGCCCACTTCCATCGTATGGATGCGCCCGGCCACCAGCAGCGTGTCCGCCGCGCGGGCGGGGATCGCGATCGCGATGCAGGCCACGAGCAGCAGCGGGAGGAAGGACAATGGCGTCCGGTCGGGCATGGCGGATCCCTCACTGCGTCGCAATGGACTGCGACTGTGACGAGGTCGCCGTCGGATCGCAAGCGTGGGCGTCCCGTCGCGCCGTGCGCGGTGAACGCCAAGTGACGCCCCGCTTCCCCTGGCCGTGCTAGAACCTTGGAGGAGCAACGTCTCGCGTGCCGTGGGTTGGGGTCGACGTCACATGCACAAGCGCCTGCGCCAGGATGGAAGCAAGGCCGATGAATTCGCCTGAAGGACGCATCGTCCGGCTGTTCGCCTGCGCCTTGCTGGTTTGCGCCGCACCCGCACGCGGCCAGGTGCCTCGCGACATCGTCAATGGCGGATTCGACTCACCTCAGCTGTCCACCCGCGCCCAGAACCCGCCCGCCCAGAGCTGTTTCCTGCCGGTGGGCGACGCGTCGGTGCCGGGCTGGTCGAGTACGGCCATCTACGCTACCACCCCGCCCACCGTCGACCAGATGTGCAATCCGCTCTCGCTCAGGCCCTCGCCCGGCCAGGCGGGCATCGAGCTCTGGCGAACCGGCTTCAACGGGGTGCCCTCGCGTGCCGGGGGCAACTTCGCCGAAGTCCTCACCGGGGCCCGGTTTTCCCAGGAAGTGTGCCTGGTCTCCGGCGAGACGGTGCAGTGGCAATTCAGTCATCGCGGACGCAATGGCCAGGACGTGGCGTCGTTCAACGTCGACGGCACCGCCAATACCATCGTCCAGGCCCGCACCGGCCCTGCGGGCGGAGGCGGCATCGACGGCTGCGGCACGGGGGACGTGACCGCCACCTGCGCCCGCGCTGTCGCGGGGACCTGGACAGACTACAGCGGCAGCTTCGAGTGGTCCGGCACGACCGGCATTCATTCGATCGGCGTCACCGCCGTGTCGTCCGCGAGTGGCGTCGGGGGACAGGGCAATTTCGTCGATGCGTTCTCGATCAGCGTCCAACCGATGTTGAAGCTGTCCCTGGCGCAGGCCTCCGGGCGTGAGTCGACGGGCGCCGCCGCATTGCCCGAGCTGGTCGTGACCGGCGTGGTACCCGCCGCGGGAGTGAATGTCGAGCTGGCCGTACAGGCATCGACCACGGCCACCCTCGGCATCGACTTCACCACGCCCGGGGGCACCGACACGTTCGTGGTGAACATCCCGTCCGGAAGCTACGACGGCGGTGGCGGCAGCCGCTTTCCCATCGGCATCCAGATTCAGGACGACGCCGTGATCGAGGACAACGAAACGGTATCCGTGGACCTACTGCCCTCCCCCGACTACGTGCTGGGCGACACCCAGGCATGTTCTGCCGCGGCCCTGGTGTCGGCCAGCTACACCATCGTCGACGACGACGTCGACGTACTCACCACCAAGACCGTGGACGATCCGACTCCCGCTCCCGGGGGCCAGGTGGTCTTTACCGTGACCTACCAGAACAACACCGCCGCCCCCACCGTGCCACCCGTGGACGCACCCGGCGTCCTCGATGGCCACGATGCCACGGCCAGCCTGGCGGATGCGTTGCCCACCGGCATCACCGACTTCAGCTGGACCTGCACCGCCACCGGCACGCCCGCGCCCGCCTGCCCGGCTGCAAGCGGGACCGGCGCGATCGGCGTCGAGGTGGTGCTCCCCGCCGGAGACGCGGCAGCCGGGGGCAGCCTCACGTATGAGGTGACCGCCATCCTGTCCGGGGATGCGTGCACGGCGGCCTCCAACACCTCCACGGTGAGCCCGGTCGACCCATTTGGAGAGGGCGACAGCGCGCAACCGGACTTCATCACGCCCGTGCCGGGGGGCACGGTCAACAACACCGCCAGCGTCGATGTCGACCCCGTCTGCGCCGACCTGCAGGTACAGGCCACCAACACGATCGCGTCGGGGCCGGACGACCTCCCCGAGGACACCGTGCCATCGGGTACGCAGACCACGTACACGCTGACCGTGACCAACCTGGGTCCGGACGCAGTCACCGCCCCCGTGCTCTCCAACACGCCCGTGGAAGGGCTCGACTGCGGCGCCGGGAACCCCGTGACCTGCACAGGCCCGGCCGCGGCCTGTCCCGCCAGCGCGGTGACCGTCGCCGACCTGGAAGCCGGCGTCGCCCTGGGTACGCTTGCGCCGGTGGCACCGGACAATACACTGGCGATGAGCTTCGACTGCATCGTGCAGTGACCGGCTGCCCTCCCCCGTGCAAGCGACCCGGAACCCACGGTCTCGCCCGGCCGCGCACCGGGTCAGTCGACCTCGCGGGTGCTGATGACCGGACGCGCTTCGAGCGTCCTGTGCACCGGACACCGGTCCGCGATGCGAAGGAGGTCCGAGCGCTCGCCATCGCCCAGGGAGCCCACCAGGCGAATCCGCCGGGTGATCCGCTCGATGTGTCCATCGCGCTGCTCGCATTCGGCGCAGTCGTCGGCATGGATGCGTTCGTGGACCAGCTCCACGTCGATGTCGTCCAGCGCGATGCCCTTGCGGTCTGCATACAGGCGCAAGGTCATCGACGTGCAGGCGCCCAGGCTCATGAGCAACAGATCGTAGGGCGTGGGGCCGCGATTGCCGCCGCCGACGCGGACGGGTTCATCGGCCATCAACGCGTGCGAGGCACTGAACAGCCCGCGAAGGAACTTCTTGTCGAGTTCGGTGACCAGCACCTCGCCCTCGTCGACGCGGGCGTGGGCGGCAGGCGGTCCCTCCATGATGCCCAGGTATCGGCCGGCCCAGGCCGCAAGCGTCGCACTGACGTATTCCGAGTCCTCCGGGCGACTCAGCAGGTGGTCGGCCTTGTCCAGGGAGATGAAGCTCTTGGGATGCAGGGCGGCGTTGTAGATGCGCGCCGCCTGCGCGATGGGCACGACCTCGTCCACGGGCGAGTGGAAGACCAGCAGGGGTCGCCGCAATTTGCCGATATGCCCGGCCGAGTCATTGGCATCCAGGTCATCCAGCAACTGCTGGCGGATGTTGAAGCTGCGCGGTCCGATGCCGACGGTGGCTTCACCGTCCCGCCGCAACGTGTCCTCCACCTTGGCGAACAGGTGTTTCACGTGATCGGCGGTGGCGGGCGCACCGATCGTCGCCACCGCCTTCACGCTCGGCAAGGCGTGGGCCGCGAGCAGCACGGCCGCGCCCCCCAGGCTGTGGCCGACCAGCAGGCTGGGTGCAGAGTGGCGCTCTTCGAGCGCTTTGGCGGCCGCCAGCAGGTCGCCGACGTTGGATGAAAAGTTGGTGTTGGCGAAATCGCCATCGCTGCCGCCCAGGCCGGTGAAGTCGAACCGCAGCACCGCGATGCCGCGCGCGGCCAGGCCCCGACTGATCCGGGTGGCGGCGGCGATGTCCTTTCCACAGGTGAAACAGTGGGCGAACACGGCGAACTGCCAGTCTTCCGGGCGGCCCGATGCCGGGGTCTCCAGCAGTCCCGCCAGGACCTGGCCCTGTGCATTGGCGAACTCGAACTTGATGCGATGCATCCGCCCTCCCGACCCACGGCGTGGGTGATGAACGTGCATGCAAGGTAGCTTGACGGCTGTGACAAAGTGGTCGTCATACCCTTACGAGGAGTTCCACATGCTCAAGTGGCAGGACATCATCGCGTTCGCCCGTTCCGGGACGCCGGCGCCCGAGCGCCGGGTCGAGAAGACCGAGGCCGAGTGGCGCGCCCAGCTTTCGCCCGAGCAGTACCGGGTGACCCGTGAAGCGGCGACCGAGCGCGCGTTCAGCAATCCGATGTGCGGACTGCTGGAGCCGGGCGTCTATCACTGCATCTGCTGCGACACCCTGCTGTTCGACGCGAGCGAGAAGTTCGATTCCGGCACGGGCTGGCCCTCCTTCACCCAGCCCGCGGGGGTCAACGCAATCGCCTACTCCCTGGACGAGAGCCATGGCATGCAGCGTGTCGAGACCGTCTGCAACACCTGTGACGCGCACCTGGGCCATGTGTTCCCGGACGGCCCGCCGCCCAGCGGGCTGCGCTACTGCATGAACGCGGTCGCCCTGCGCAAGGCGGCTGCCTGACGCCGGCATTCAGTCCAGCCGTTTCCGGAACCGGTGGATGGCCAGCGTCATCATCACTGCGGTGAAGGCCACCAGTGCCAGCAGGTCGGGCCACAACTCCCAGAGGCGGGCCCCGCGCAACATGACGCCGCGTATCAGGCGCAGGAAATGGGTCAGCGGTAGGACCTCGGCCAGCCATTGCACCGGTCGCGGCATGCCGGCGAAGGGGAACATGAAGCCCGACAGCAGGATCGAGGGCAGGAAGACGAAGAAGGTCATCTGCA
>JAUIJO010000174.1 GCA_030431185.1 Gammaproteobacteria bacterium
GCTGACGCCGAGGTCGAGGAACTTGCCGCCCAGCGACTCGATCTGCTCGCGGGTCTCGGGCCGCACGTCGAACCCCTCGACCTGCGCGCCCAGGCGCTTCGCGGTGGCGATCGCCTGCAGCCCGGCGACGCCGGCGCCCACCACCAGCACCTTAGATGGGCGGATGGTGCCGGCCGCGGTGGTCAGCATGGGAAAGAAACGCGGCGCCAGCTGCGCGGCGATCAGCACCGCCTTGTACCCGGCCATGCCCGCCTGCGAGCTGAGCACGTCCATCGCCTGCGCCCGCGTGGTGCGCGGCAAGCGTTCCAGGGGAAAGGCGAGGATGCCCCGTGCCCGGATGGCTTCGCCACGGGCATCGTCGGCCTGCGGCGCGAGCATGCCCACCAGCGAAGCGCCCGCGCGCATGCCGTTCAAGGCGTCGTTCGCGGGCGGCTGCACGCACAGCAGCAGGTCCGCGGCGGTCACCACGGCGGCCATGTCGTCGACCAGTTCCGCGCCGGCCTCGGCATAGGCGGCGTCGCTGAAGGAGGCGGCGCTGCCCGCTCCCCGCTCGAGCAGCACGCGTGCGCCGGCGGCGACGAACTTCCTGCAGGTCTCCGGCGTCATCGCCACCCGGCGTTCGCCCGGCGCACGTTCGCGCAGTACCCCGACCGTCGCACTTTCCGTGTCTACCGCCATGCCATCACTCCGCGTGGGGCGTCGCCCCGGACTTCCGGCATCGTAACCAAAGCCCCGCGCGCATGCGATGGCCGGCGGGACTCATCCCGGGATAGCGGGCGCGGCGCCCGGACCATCGGGCCGGGACGCAGCGATCAATCGGTGCCGGTGGCGCTGTCGATGCGCTCGCGCACGCGGCGCATCGCTTCGTCGAAGGCCGAGCGCTCGGACCCCACGACCAGGCGACCGTCCTGCTCCATCACCGCCAGTTCCTCGGCCGATGCGACCAGCACGCGCAGGCCGCGCCGGTTGACGAGCAGGTAGCGGGACGTCATCGGGCTGATCCACGCGACCTTCGCCGAGACGATATCGCCATGGATGTCGGTGAGACGGACCCAGTCCCCCGCCGCGAGCCCGCGCATGCGCTCGGCCACGTGCGGATCATGCCCGACGGTGGACGTGCCGCCGGCGAGCCACAGTTTGCGTTCCTCGCCGCTTTCCACGGTTTCGCCGGCCGCCAGCGGTTGCGCGGTCTGCGCCCGGCGCGGGCCATCCGGCGTCGCCAGCGCGCGCACCAGTCCCGCCAGGCCATGCTGCGCCGCGCTCTCATCGAGCCCGGAGCTGCCGAGGCAACGCAGGACCAGGGGTTCGATCGCCAGCAGGTGGTCGGCCAGCTCGCGCCCGCGGTTCTCGGCCGCGAGCTTGTCGGCCTCGAGCAGGGCGTCGCCCAGCTTCATCGCCTCCTCGCGCTTGCTGCCGTCCTCGTCGCGCAACAGGGTCTGCACGATGTGGTGCCGCCAGGGCATGGCGAGGAAGTCGGCGACGGCCTGGGTCAGGCGCGTGCTGCGCAGGCGATCGGTCAAGGCTTCGTCCGCGGTTTCGCGCGCCTTGTCCAGGCGTTCGCGACCGAGGGTCGCCTTGACCAGCCGGTCCTCCTGCAGGCTGCTGCGCTTGCGGTGCTGGCCGAGCAGGGAGTCGAGTTCGGCATGGGCCAGCTCGAACACCGCCACGTCCTCGTTGTATTCGGCCACCACGCGCTGCGACACCGAGGCCGCCCGTTCGAGCAGTTCCTTTTCCTGCGGCGTCGTACCCTGGTTACCCTCGCAGGCCTCGGTGATCGCGTCGAGCAGCTTGCGTGCCGGATGTTCGCGTTCGACGAACAGGCCTTCGTCGGTCAGCGCGACCTTGACGTAGGGGAGCACCAGCCTGCCGTAGAGGCGGCGCGCGCGATCCTGCAGGGAATTGGTCCGGAACAGCGAATCGAACAGCAGCGCCACCAGGTCGATGGCGTCTTCCTCGTCGGCGCTGAAGCGGGTCTGCTCGGGGTCCACGCCGATGCGCCGGGCACCGTCGGACAGGTGGTCGCGGATGGCTTCGCCCAGGCGACCTGGGCCCGCGAGCGCGCGCGCGAAGGTATCGGAAGGCTCGGGCTGGAGCAGGCTGACCACGCTGAGCATCTCGTCGATGCGCAGTTCGCGGCGCGGGTTGCTGAGCCCGCGATCACGCGCCGGTTGCGGACGGGAGGGGGCCGCGCCGGATGCGCCCTGGCTCGACGGCGCCGCGGCGCCGCCGCCCGCCAGCGAGCCCTGGCGCCACATGCGCAGCATCGAGCGCAGGTCGCTCAGGTCGGCGTCGGCCATGCCTCCACCGCCGTCGCCGCCGCCCATTGCTCCGACGTCGCCTGTGAAGCCCCGGGTATCCGTCCCATTCTCCACGCCTGCCGGTCCTCGATAGGGCACGGCGTCGACCGTGTCGTGAGTGAAATCCTGGCGTATCGGCGACGCCCCGCCACGGCCCTGGGGCGCGGCGCCGCGCGACTGCGCCGCGCCATAGCCCGTGGCCGCCAGCAGTGCATTGGCGCGCCCGTAGAAGTCGCCCATGCGCCTTCCGAGTTCCGCCTCGTAGAGCCGGAACAGCAGGCTGCGGACGTTCTCCGTGGTCTCGTGCTCGCGGAAGGTCTCGACGAAGGCACCCGCCAGCCGTTCGGGCCCGATCGGATTGGGCGCGTCGGGCATGCCCAGGGAGGTCGCCATCTCGCGCAGGCGGCCCTGCATGACCTGCAGGGGCTCGTCGAACCGACCCTGCAGGCTTTCGGCCATGCGTTGGCCGTCCAGGTGGTAGGCCAGGTGCTGGTCGTCGATCAGTCCCAGCGGGAGATCGCCGCGCGCACGCACGCGCAGGCCGCGGAAGTCGTCGAAGCCTTTCGCCAGTTGCTGGCGGTAGCGCATCACCAGCGAGGCGTTCTGCTGCTTGAGCATGCGCAGGCAGGTCTGGTCCTCGAAATGGCCGGGGCCGACGTCTCCGGACTGGAGGGCCATCGACAAGGCCTGCTCCACCCCCGGGTACAGGGCATCGGGCAGGCTGCCGAGCTGCTCGACGGCTTGGCGCTTGATTTCCTCCAACACGCGCAACGGTTCACTGCGCGTCGCCTGCGATGGATTCAACACACCTTATCCCCTGACCCGTAAGTGACGCCCAGCGGCGTTTAGAGCGTACTGGGCAGCATAGTGGCAAGATGGGTCACTTATATTTACGACCATCACAATCTGTGACCCATGTCGCCCAATACCCCTGATTCGCCCCCCGCATCCCCTTCTTCGCTCGATCGGCAGCTCGCCCCACTCGACGCCCGCCGCTCGGTGCCCGCCCGCCAACTGGACGCGCCGGCCCCCGACGCCGCCACCCTCGCGCGACTGCTGCGCTCGGCCAGCCGGGTCCCGGACCACGGCAAGCGCGTGCCGTGGCGCTTCATCACCATGCGCGGCGATGCGCGCCACGCCGTCGGCGACCGCCTGGCGGCGCTGACCGCCTCCCGCGACCCGCAGGCCGGCGAAGGCGCCATCGAGAAGGACCGCCAACGCTTCTCGCACGCGCCCCTGGTCGTGACGGTGGTGGCCCGGCTCGAGCCGGACGACAAGATCCCGGCACAGGAGCGGCTGCTCACGGCGGGGTGCGTGTGTTTTGCCCTGCTGCAGGCCGCCCAGGCCGCCGGCTTCGCGGGCACCTGGCTGACCGGCTGGCCGGCCTACGATCCGACCGTGCACGAGTGGCTGGGCCTGGCCGAACACGAGACCGTGGCCGGCTTCATCCACCTGGGCACCCCCGGCATCGACGCGCCGGAACGCGACCGCCCCGATCCGGACGCCCTGTCGACGGAATGGCGGGCCCCATGACGGCACCGACCCTCTACCTGGTCGATGCCAGCCTGTACGTGTTCCGCGCCTGGCACTCGATGCCGGACGAATTCCAGGATGCCGAAGGCTGGCCCACCAATGCGGTGCAGGGTTTCGCTCGCTTCCTGGCCGAACTGCTCGAGCGCACCCGGCCCACGCATATCGTGGTGGCGTTCGACGAGGCGCTCGACCTGTGTTTCCGCAACACGCTCTACCCCGCCTACAAGGCCAACCGTGAGCCCGCCCCGGAAGCCCTCAAGCGCCAGTTCGCGCATTGCCGGGCCCTGTGCACCGCGCTGGGGCTGGACGTGCTGTCGCATGGGGAGTACGAAGCCGACGACCTGATAGGCAGCGCCGCCCACGCCGCGCGCGCCCACGGCTACCGGGCGGTCATCGTCTCCGCCGACAAGGACCTGTCGCAGCTGCTCGGCGAGGGCGACGAGCAATGGGATTACGCGCGCAACCAGCGCTGGGGCGCGGCGGGCGTGCCGGCGAGGCATGGCGTCGAGGCACGCCAGATCGCCGACTACCTCGCCCTGACTGGCGACAGCGTCGACAACATCCCGGGCGTCCCCGGTATCGGCGCCAAGACCGCGGCCGCCCTGCTGGGTCATTTCGGAACGCTCGATGCCCTGCTCGAGCGCCTGGATGAAGTGCCCTTCCTGCGCATCCGCGGCGCCGCGGGCACTGCCCGGAAACTCCGCGAGCATCGCGAGCAGGCCCTGCTGTGCCGGCAGCTCACCACCATCGCGCTGGACGCTCCGCTGGAGGGCGCGCGCCCGCATTTCGTGCGCGCCGGCGGCGACGCCGCGGCACTGCTCGCACTGTGCGAGTCCCTGCGCTTCGGCCCGCTGACCCGGCGCCGCCTCCACGAGGCCGCCGGGCTCGCCTACGGGTCGGCCTGAACCCGCGGCCGCGCGAAGCCACGCGCACCGCGCGTCCGCGCTAGGATCGGGCCCACTGCAAGGGAGAGACCATGGATACCAGCGACACCCCCGACACCCCCCTTCCGACCGAGACGCTGTACGAGGGGCAGTGGTTGCGCCTGTGCCGGCGGGGCAAGTGGGAGTTCGCCGAGCGCACGCATGGCAAGGGCATGGCCGTGATCATCATCGCGGTCACGCCGGAGGACCGGGTGGTCTTCGTCGACCAGTACCGCGCGCCGCTGGGCAGCCGCACGATCGAGATGCCCGCCGGGCTGGTGGGCGACGACCATGCCGACGACACCCTGGCCTCGGCCGCGCGGCGCGAGCTGATCGAGGAAACCGGCTGGGACGCCGCGCGGGTCGACGTGCTCCTGGTCGGCCCCACGTCCTCGGGCATGAGCAGCGAGCGGATCGCCTTCGTCCGCGCCCGCGGGCTCACCCGCGTCGGCGAAGGCGGCGGCATCGACGACGAGGACATCACCGTCCACGAGATCCCGCGCCAGGAGGCCCCGGCATGGCTGATGGCCCGGCAGGCCGAGGGCTACGAACTCGACCTCAAGCTCTGGGCCGGCCTGTGGATGATCGAACACAACCCCGACGGCAGTCCCGCCTGAGCGTCGCATGCATTGGACAGGCCCCGCATGGGTAGGGCCTGTCCGGGGCGGCAGGGCGGCGCGGACCCGCCGCCGGCCCACCGATCAGGCGAACTTGTCGGTCGCCGCGATCAGGGCGTCGATGTTCTCTTCCTCGAACGCGGAATGGCCCGAGGTCGGGGTGATCGCCAGCTCGGCCTTGGGCCAGGCCTTGTGCAGGTCCCAGGCGTTCTGGGCCGGGCACACCACGTCGTAACGGCCGTGCACGATCACGCCGGGGATGTCGGCGAGCTTGCCGGCGTCGCGCAACAGCTGGTCGTCGACCTCGAAGAAGCCGCTGTGGATGAAATAGTGGTTCTCGATCCGGGCGAAGGCGAGCGCGAACTGCGCGTCCTCGTGGGACTTGGCGAAATCCTCGTCGACGTGGAGGAAGCTCGTGGCGCCCTCCCAGACGCTCCAGGCCCGCGCGGCGGCCAGGCGGGTGGCCTCGTCCTCCGAGGTCAGCCGGCGATTGAAGGCGCTTATCAGGTCATGGCGCTCGACCTCGGGGATCGCCGACACGTACTTCGCCCAGGCCTCCGGGAACAGGCGCGAGGCGCCCTCCTGGTAGAACCATTCCAGCTCCCAGCGCCGCAGCATGAAGATGCCGCGCAGGACCAGCTCGGTGACGCGCTTGGGGTGGCTTTCGGCATAGGCCAGCGCGAGCGTCGAGCCCCAGGAGCCGCCGAACACCTGCCAGCGGTCGATGTCCAGGCGCGTGCGCAGCTTCTCGATGTCCTCGACCAGGTGCCAGGTGGTGTTGTCGACCAGGTCCGCATGCGGCGTCGATCGACCCGAGCCGCGCTGGTCGAACAGCACGATGCGGTACTTCGCCGGGTCATGGAAACGCCGCATCTTGGCGCTGCAGCCGCCGCCCGGCCCGCCGTGCAGGATCACCACCGGCTTGCCTTCGGGGTTGCCGCACTCTTCGTAGTACAGGGTGTGGCGGTCGTCGACTTCGATCTTGCCGGTGTTGAACGGTTCGATCTCGGGATAGAGCTTGCGCATGCAGGGTCTCGCCGGACATCTTGCGGAACAGGGCCGCAGTGTACCGGCTATGGCCACCCCGTCATATTCACCCGTGGCGGCGCCCCGGCGCCTGCGGACGCCGGCCCAGCGTGACCCGGTCGCGCTGCTCGAGGTCCCGCGCGGTGGACACGTCGACCAGGCCCGAGGCTTCGAACAGGCCGCGCACCGCCTGCCCCTGCGACCAGCCGTGCTCGACGAGCAGCCAGCCCCCGGGCGCGAGATGGCCCGGCGCCTCGCGGGCGATCTCGCGGATCGCATCGAGGCCGTCGGCGCCGGACGCCAGCGCCAGCAGGGGTTCGTGGCGCAGGTCGCCCTCCCCCAGG
>JAUIJO010000175.1 GCA_030431185.1 Gammaproteobacteria bacterium
GCATGGGCACGCCGCGCGCGCCCTCGTCTCGCTCGCTCGGGGATACCGACACCCTGGCCGGCTTGCGCGTGCTGTGCGTCGACAACGACCGCGAGATCCTCGACGGCATGCGCACGCTGCTGCAGCGTTGGGGCGCGGTGGTGCTCACCGCGACCGATACCGACGAGGCGCTCGCCGCCGCGGCCTCCGATATCCCCCCGGACGTCGCCCTGGTGGACTACCACCTCCACGATCGCCTGGATGGCCTGGGCGTGATCGATGCCCTGCGTGCTCGACTCGGCATGGGGTTTCCCGCGGCCCTGCTCACCGGCGACGGCAGCGATGCGCTCAAGCATGCCGCGCGCGAACATGGGTGCCGGGTGCTGACCAAGCCGGTCAAGCCGGCGTCGATGCGCGCCTTCCTCGCGGCGCAGCGTCAGCGGCAGGGGAGCCAGGCCGGGCTGTGAGCCCGGGTGCAGGGCAGGGCCCGACCTGCCCTGCGCGGATGGCTAGACGGGAACGGCCCGCGTCGCCGGGTCCCCCTCGGCACGCACCACGTGGGCGCGGACCTGGTCGCGGCCCGAGTTCTTGGCCAGGTACATGGCCTCGTCGGCATGGGCGAACAGCATCTCGAACGCGTGGCCGGACACGACCGTGGTCGTGCATCCGAAACTCGCCGTGATGGGGTGGTGGTGGTGGATCAGGCCGGTGTCGATCGCGGCAAGCAGTTCGCGGCAGCGGTTCGCGATGCGATCGGCCGCCTCGCCATCGGCCCCGCAGGACAGGATGCCGAACTCCTCGCCGCCCAGGCGGCCGCACAGGTCCCCTTCGCGGCACGCGGCATGGCAGGCGTCGGCCACCTGCTTGAGCACCCAGTCGCCGGCGGCATGGCCATGCTGGTCGTTGATGTGCTTGAAGTTGTCCAGGTCCAGCAGCACCAGGGCCGCGTTCCGGCCGGACGCCTCGCATTCCTTCAACAGCGCTTCGGCCTCGCTGCGGAAATGCCGGCGGTTGAAGATGCCGGTCAGTCCGTCGGTCTGCGAGAGGATGCGGAACCGGGTCTGCATCCGCTTGATCTTGTACGCCCAGTAGGCGATCGCCGCGAGCACGACGGCCAGCAGCAGGACGATCAGGCGCGTGTTCTGCGCCGACTTGCGCGCGACTTCCTGCTCCAGCTTGAGGACCTGGTTCTGCTTGCTCAGCAGGGCGATCGCCTGGTCCTTCTGCTGGACTTCGTTCCGGCTCTGCTGGAACGCCAGCTCGCGCACCATCACGTCGTCCAGATAGGCCTTGTCGGCCTGGGCATACTGGCGATAGTAGTCGAGCGCGGCGGGCAGGTCGCCTTGCCGCTGGGCGACCCGGTACAGCACCTCCAGGGCTTCGACCTTGGGCAGGGACGCGCTGCTGTCGGCGTCGATCTCCAGCGCCTCGCGCGCAAGCGTGCGGGCATTGCCAAGGTCGCCCTCCTCGAGGCGATAGCCCGCGAGCAGGGACCGGAACTCACTGACCAGCCGCGCGTAGCCGGCGGCCTCGGCCTCGTCCAGGTGCTCGGAGAGCAGCGCCTCTGCCGCATCCGGACGCCCGATGTCGGCCAGGTGGCGGGCCATCTCGATCCGGATGAAGCTGACGAAGACCTGCTCGCCGATCGCCTCGCAGCCGGCCAGTGCCTCGTCGACCTCGCGCGGGTCCGACGGCCACGTGCCCAGGCCGCGCAGCGCGGTCAGTCGTTGCTGGCGGGCGACGCAGCGGGTGCGTGGCTCCGCGGTCGTGGCGATCAGCTGGTCGGCGTACTGGCGACTCAGCTCGAATTTGTTGAACTGGTTGTAGAGGATGGTCGCGACGGCCAGGGCCTGTTCGCGCAACCGGGGGTCGGCATCGGCCGCGCCGGTGGCGGCCAGTGCCTGTTCGAGGTGGGACAGGCCCAGCGCGAAGCTCCGGGTCGCGGCGGCGCTGTTGGCGATCAACAGCGAGGACCTCAGCTTCACCTCGGGATCCTGGGCCTCCGCATACAGCCGCCGGGCCAGGGTCACGGCGCTTTCGAAGTCGCCCTGGAATGCCTTCTGGTAGGCATGCAGCAGTTGCAGGTGCTGCCGTTGGCCGGTGTCGGCCTCGTCGAGGCGCGCATCGAGCGCGTCCAACGCCCGCGCGAAGGCGACCGGATCCGCGCTGCGGATCGCATCGGCGTGCTCCAGTTGCGCCTGGAAACCGGCGGGGGCGGTGATGCCGGCGAGGGGCGCCAGCAGCAGTGCGAAGCCCAGCGCGAGCGGGATGAGCCTCATGTCGATGCGCGGCCGGTGGCGTCCCGTGCGAACCCGGCACGCCACGGGCCGCCACCGCAGCGAAGGCCGGGGGCCGACGCTGCGTGGGGCAGGACCGCGATGTGCCGGATTGCACGGTGCATGGTTCAGGCCGCCAGGGCGCTGGCTTCCTTCTCCCGGTCGTCCCGGTCGTCCTGGTCGGGCTCGTCTTCCTTCACCGGCTGCTCTTCCTCGGCGGGGAACAGGCCGCAGAAGGTCACCGCCGGTGCCTTGAGCAGCTCGGCCACGCGGCCGGCGTCGCGGCTGGCGAGCGCCGAAGCGGTCTCCGCGTCCAGGTCGAGCGCGGCGACGGCCTGCGCGTACTGATCTTCCGACAACATCTGGGGATTGCGGCCCAGTTCCTCCAGGAACTTCATGACATTCGACATTACGAGACTCCTTCTTCGGTGGGTGGTGGGTACGACACGGGTGGCGCGACGCGCTCGGATCGTTCCAGCGACTCGATGCGGGCCAGCATCCCCTCGTCGGGTTGCAGCTGCAGGGCGGGCGGCACGACCAGGGTGGTATGCATGTGCAGCGCCGTTGCCGCGAGGTCGCGCAGCGCGACGCTCTCCATCCGGGGCGTGCCGGTGGGCAGGGTGGAGGCTTCGTAGGCGATCACCTCGTGGCCGGCGGGATAGTCCTCCAGCAGTCGGTCGACCAGCAATTGCCGGTGCGCCGGACCGGTGGCGAAGCGCCGGTAGGTGCGGTCGCCGACCCAGCCGACCTGCCACAGCACCAGGTAGGCGCTGGGGTCGATGCGGCGGCGATAGAACAACAGCTGGCTGGCCTCATAGTGCTGGCAGCCCACCCGGCCCGGATCGATGCCCAGGTCGGCGTACAGGCAGTCCTCGGCGGAAACGCCGGGCTCCATGTGCGCATGGAACCCTTCCGCCCGGGCCTGCGCGATCGCGTCGTGGGGCGCCTTGGCGAAGATCCCGGGATGGCCGTAGAACGCGCCGCACACCTGCTTGCCCGCGCGCACCTCCGCCAGCATCGCGTCGGCCATCTGGCGGTAGGTGTCGTGGCGCGGCTTCCCGTCGCCATAGAAGGCCTGCAGGCTGCGCACGTCGGGATTCATCTGCTGGAGCCAGAGTTCGACCAGGGGATCGGACACCGCGCTGAACACCACGTCGGCCTGTTCGATATGGCTGCGCGCGCGCGGCCCGACGTGGGCGCCGAGCATCATGCCCAGTCCGACGCAGGCGAGCCTGCCCGGTGAATTGGCGGCCGACGCCGTCATGCGTGCCCCTCGCTCCCCAGCCGTGTAGAGCTGGACAATACCCTTACCGACATAGTTTGCAAAATGAATCAGCCGATTCGCCGTGGCGGATTCCAGCCTGAACGGCGCAATTCCCACCGGCATCGACCGGGGCGCCTGCCGCCACCCGCGACCCGCACCAGGCCCAGGGGCGCGAAGAGGCGGTCGATGACGCGGGCATGGTCGTCGTCCTCGCGTTCGCCGAACACCACGTCGGCGTCCATCGTCCCGAAGGCATGGTCGATCACGCTGCGATACGCCTCCCGCGACACCCCGCGCCGCCACCACGCCGGCAGCAACACGCCCCCGATCTCGACGGCGTCGCCGTCGCGAAGCAGGCCCACGATGCCGGCCGCGCGACCCGAACCCTTTTCGCGGACCGACCAGTGCCGGTGGCCGGGGTGGTCGCGCGCATTGTGCCGGCAGGTGCGTTCGAAGGCAGCCAGCGCCTGGGCGGGCGACAGCGGCGGCATGATCCGGGCCATGACCTCCGCGCTGGTGTAGAGCGCGCAATACAACGCGCGGTCCCCCGCGTCTCCCGCGTCTCCCGCGTGGAGCGGTGCCAGCAGGAACCGGGGGCTTTCCAGCGTCGCCGGGCTCATCCGGCCACCCGGAGCGGATGCGCCCGCGCGACCCGCACCCGACCCAGGCCATCGCCGGCGCCGCGATCGAACATGCAGAAGTGGCCGGCGAGCAGGGGCAACCCGAGCACGGTCTGGTTGGGCCAGCCCGCCAGCTGGGGCATCAGCAGGAAGAACGCTTGCCCGGCGAACATGGCGTTGCGGGGCCAGTAGTGTTCGGGCGGGCAGGTCAGCACGACCTCGCCGCCGTCCACGGCCTCCAGGAAGAATCTCAGGTCCGGCCAGTCCAGGGCGTCCACGTCCGCATTGGGCACCCCCTGCCGGTCCTTGCCGAAATTCGACCAGAAGCGCTGGCCCAGCGCGGGCAGGCGGGGGTCGAGGGACCCGAGGTCCGCCATCACCGCGTCGTGGACGCCCTGCTCCAGCACCAGGAAGCTGCTGCCGGTGTCGAGGATGGCGTTGCTCGCGGCGCGTTGCCGGTACTCCCCGGCCAGGGGCGGCACGGCGATGCGGGCAAGGTCGCCGACCTGCACGGCGAGCAGGCGGGCGTTGTAGTAGAGGTCGTGGACGATGCGGATGTCCTGGAACCGGCCGTCGTGCAGGGCCGCGCAATCCTCGCCGCCGCCCAGGACCATCACGCCGCGGTTGAGCGGGTCGGCATCCAGGGCGTCGTCGTCGTCGCCATCGTTGCGGACGTGGACCAGGGCGCGACGCACCAGCAGGCCGAAGCGGTCGCGGATCCGGCCCTGGGCCGCGAGCTGGGTGAACAGCGGCAGCAGGTCGACGCGGGGTTGCTGCAGGACGAGGCGGGCCAACGCGTCGGTGTCGCCATCGCCGGCGAAGGGCCAGGGCCAGGTCAGGGGCGGGTCGATGCCGCGCACGGCGAGATGGCCGGCCATGTCGTGGCCGGTGTCCAGGCCGCCGTAGGCCAGGCCGAACATGCCGTCCGCGTCGTGGAAGTCCTGCGCCGCGGCTTCCACCAGCGAGACGTCCGCGCCTTCGACGCAGCACGCATGCGGCCCCTCGCCGAACGCCAGGCGGGTCCGGAGCACCGGACCGACCCAGTGGCCCTGGCCGTAGCGGAGCTGTTGCGCCCAGGACGTGGCGGCGAGCGCCTCGTCCTGCTCCGGTGAGTAGGCATGGGGCAGCACGACCAGGGTGCTGCTGCCGGTGTCCAGGATCAGCCGGGCCGTCCGGCCTTCGCTGCCGAAGGCGATCGAGACCGTATAGCCCCCCTTGGCCCATGCCAGCGAGATCGGCAGGTGCAGGTCGTCGCCGACGGTCCGGGGGTTCGCGTCCATGCCCCGATTGGAGCAGATCGGCCTGCCGATGCGAAGGCCGTGTGGCGGGCCGGGATCGGCGTCGCCCTCAGTCGGGCTCTTCCGGCGGCGGCACGATCGCGCCCGGGTCCACGGCGAGCCGTCCGGCGATCAGCACCGCCTGGGTGCGGTTGTTGGCGCCGAGCTTGCGCAGGATCGCGGTCACGTGCGCCTTGATGGTCGCCTCGGACACGCCCAGGTCGTAGGCGATCTGCTTGTTGAGCAGGCCCGCGCCGAGCATCTGCAGCACGCGGAACTGTTGCGGGGTGAGGTCGCGCAGGCGTTGCGCGGCGTCGTGCTCGGCCTCGTCGGCGGCGGGCGCCGACAGCGCCGCCTCGGGCGCCCAGCGGTCGCCGTCGAGGACGGTGGTGATGGCTTCGCCGAGCGTTGCCGCGTCGGCCGACTTGGGAATGAAGCCGACCGCCCCGTGGTCGAGCGCGCGTCGCATCACCGCCGGCTCCTCGCGCGCGGAGACCACGACGATGGGCAGTTGCGGGTGCAGGGCGCGCAGGTGGACCAGGGCACTGAAGCCCTGCGCGCCCGGCATGTTGAGGTCGAGCAGGAGGAGGTCGGCGTCGGGCTCGGTCTCCACCAGCGCATAGAGCGATTCGACCCCGTCGGCCTCGCGCAGGCGGGCGTCGGGCAGGACCCGGGCCACCGCCCCGCGCAGGGCTTCGCGGAACAGGGGGTGGTCGTCGGCGACGATGACGGTGGTGCTCGGGGGCATGGTGGATCCGGTGGTTTCGACTGCGCCGCGTCGGCGACGCGGGGGAGGTGGGCGGTGCGGGCCGCGTTGCCGCGAGGCCATGATCGGTGCAGGACGGCCGCCTGCCCAGCCCTCCGTTGGCCCTGGGGCGATGGAGGGTGCGCCGGGGGTGCCGATCAGGGCACCCGGCGCTCCTTGACCAGCGACTCCACCACCGAGGGGTCGGCCAGGGTCGAGGTGTCGCCGAGCTGGTCGGGGGCATTCTCCGCGATCTTGCGCAGGATGCGCCGCATGATCTTGCCCGAGCGCGTCTTCGGCAGGCCCGGCGCCCATTGCAGGTGGTCGGGCGTGGCGATCGGGCCGATCTCCTTGCGCACGTGCGCGACCAGCTCCTTGCGCAGCTCGTCGCTGCTG
>JAUIJO010000176.1 GCA_030431185.1 Gammaproteobacteria bacterium
TTGTAGCCGACTTTCAGGGTGGGGATGCCACTGGCTTCGCGTTCGCGGACTTCCAGGTCGACGAGGAACTGGTCGGCGTTCTCCGACAGCCGGCGCAGCTCGTCGAGTTCGTCGTCGTGCCCTTCGGCGAACACGCCGCCGTCGCGCGCCAGCACCGGGGGTTGTTCGACGATCGCCGATGCCAGCAGTCGTGCGTGGTCGTCGTGCTCGCCGAGCGCGTCCAGCAGGGCCGCGAGGCGCGGCGCATCCAGCGGGGCGAGCAGCGCGTGCACCGCCGGCAACAGGCCGAGGCCGTCGCGCAGGGTGGACAGGTCGCGCGGTCGCGCGCTGCGCAGCGCGATGCGCGAGAGGATGCGTTCGAGATCCCCGAGCGCGCGGAACTGTTCGCGGAGCGCATCGCCCGCCCCGGAGTCGATCAGGATCTGCACGGCCTGGTGGCGCAGTCGGAGCGTGGCCTGGTCGCGCAGGGGGCGGTGCAGCCAGCGCCGCAGCAGGCGGCCTCCCATCGGCGTCACCGTGCTGTCGAGCACGCCGAGCAGTGTGTTGCGCGTGTCGCCGTCGACCCGGGTGTCGAGTTCAAGGTGGCGTCGCGTCGCGGCGTTCATGGCAATGGCGCCATCGCCGGACTCGACGGCGATGGAGGCCAGGTGCGGGAGGCGTTGCTTCTGCGTTTCCTCGACATACCCCAGCAGGGCGGCGGCGGCCGCGATCGACAGCGGCTTGTCATCGATCCCGAAACCGCCCAGGTCGTGCAGGTTGAAGAACTTCAGCAGCTGGCGGCGGCCGCTGTCGGCGTCGAACAGCCAGGGCGCGCGGCGACGCAATCCGCCACGGTCGACCACGAAGCCGGGCCAACCGTCTTCGTCGGCGACCAGGGTCTCGGCCGGTTCGAGGCGGGCGAGCTCGGCTTCGAGTGCGTCCTCGCTGGCCATCTCATTGACCAGGAAGCGGCCGGCGGCGAGGTCGGCCCATGCCACGCCATAGCCCTGCTTGCCGCGCGCGATCGCCAGCAGCAGCGTGTCGCGCCGCTCGTTGAGCAGGGCTTCGTCGGTGACCGTGCCGGGAGTGATGATGCGCACGACCTTGCGCTCGACCAGGCCCTTGCTGGCGGCCGGGTCGCCGATCTGCTCGCAGATGGCGACCGACTCGCCCAGTGCCACCAGGCGCGCCAGGTAGCCTTCCGCGGCATGGTGGGGGACGCCCGCCATCGGGATCGGCGCGCCTCCCGAGCTGCCGCGCTGGGTGAGGGTGATGTCGAGCAGCCGCGCCGCCTTGCGCGCGTCATCGTAGAACAGCTCGTAGAAGTCGCCCATCCGGAAGAACAGCAGCACGTCCGGATGCTCCGCCTTGGCGGCGAAGAACTGCTTCATCAGGGGGGTGTGCTCGGGCGTCTTGTCGGCGCTCTTGGACATCGGCTCGCTTGGCTGGTGGTGGGGCGGGCAGGGCGGCCCGCCGCGGCCATCGATTGTAACGGCTGGGTCAAGCCCGGCCGGATGCCGTGGGACCAGCCTCTCGACTCCAAAACCATTATTCCAGTATTATTGAACAATGGACGACGCCACCGCACTCGACGCCCTCGCCGGACTGGCCCAGAAGACACGGCTGGCGATCTTCCGCCACCTGGTCGAAGCCGGCCCGAAGGGCGCCACCCCGGCCGAACTGGGCGAAGCGCTGGGCATCGCCGCGACGACGCTGTCGTTCCACCTCAAGACCCTGGCCCAGGCCGGCCTGGTCGATGCCGACCCCCAGGGGCGCAGCATCACCTACCGGGCCGACTTCGGCGCGATGCGGGGCCTGGTCGACTACCTCACCGACAATTGCTGCGGAGGCGACGCCGCAGCGTGCGTACCGGCCGGCCGCGGCGGAGACTGCAGATGAACCCGAACGTCACGCAGGACCGGATCGATCCGGTGGACGTGGTGATCTACCACAACCCCGATTGCGGCACTTCGCGCAATACCCTGGCGATGATCCGCAACGCCGGCATCGAGCCGCACGTGGTCGAGTACCTGAAGTCGCCGCCCAGCCGCGCGATGCTCGAATCGCTGCTGGCGCGCATGGGCATCGGGGCACGCGAGCTCCTGCGCGAGAAGGGGACGCACTATGCCGAGCTCGGCCTGGACGATCCCGCGCTGGACGACGCGGCCCTGCTCGACGCGATGGTCGCGCATCCGATCCTGGTCAACCGGCCGGTCGTCGTCTCGCCGCTCGGCGTGGCCCTTTGCCGGCCGTCGGAACGCGTGCTCGAGCTGCTGCCGTCGCCGCAGCGGGCGGCCTTCACCAAGGAGGACGGCGAAGCCGTGGTCGATGCCGACGGCCAGCGGCTCGGTCCATCGCCATGAGCGCCGGCACTCGCCGCCTGGGCGGGCTGGACCGCTACCTCACCGTATGGATCTTCGCCGCGATGGCGCTGGGGATTGGCCTCGGCCTGGCGTTCGATGGGCTGCCCGCCGCCCTCGACCGCATGTCGATCGGTGGCACCAACCTGCCGATCGCGATCGGGCTCATCGTGATGATGTACCCGCCCCTGGCCCGGGTGCGCTACGAGGAACTGCATCGCGTGTTCGAGGACCGCCGCGTGCTGGCCTTGTCGCTGCTCCAGAACTGGGTGGTCGGTCCGGCGTTGATGTTCGCACTGGCGGCGATCTTCCTGCACGACCGCCCCGAGTACATGACCGGCCTGGTCCTGATCGGCCTGGCGCGCTGCATCGCGATGGTGCTGGTGTGGAACCGCCTGGCCTGCGGCGACGACCAGTACGTCGCCGCCCTGGTGGCCTTCAACTCGCTCTTCCAGATCGCGTTCTTCAGCGTCTACGCGTGGTTCTTCCTGTCGGTGCTGCCGCCCCTGTTCGGCCTGCAGGGCAGCGTGGTCGAAGTGGGCTTCGCGACCATCGCCCGCGCGGTGCTGACCTACCTCGGCCTGCCGTTCCTGGCCGGTTGGCTGACGCGTCATGTGTTGCGCAGGCGGAAGGGCGACCACTGGTATGAAGGCGTCTTCCTGCCGCGGATCGCGCCGCTGACGCTCGTCGCCCTGCTGTTCACCATCGCCGCGATGTTCACCCTCAAAGGCGGCGACGTGGTCCGGCTGCCGCTGGACGCGCTGCGCATCGCGATCCCGCTGGCGATCTACTTCGTGTTGATGTTCGCGGTGAGCTACCTGATGGGCCGCCTGGTGGCGATCGACTATCCCCGCACCACCGCACTGGCCTTCACCGCGGCCAGCAACAACTTCGAACTGGCCATCGCGGTCGCCATCGCGGCGTTCGGCCTGGCGTCGCCGGTGGCCTTTGCCACCGTGATCGGTCCGCTGGTGGAGGTGCCCGTGCTGGTGGGCCTCGTCCATGTCGCGCTGTGGATCGGGCGACGCTGGTTCCCCGTCACCTTGCCCGACGAGGCAAGCGCGGGTTCGCCGACGGGCTCCAGGGAGGTCGCCACGTGAGCCGGCTGGAGTCCTTGCCCGGCCCGCGCGAGCGCGCACTGCCCGAACCCGACCGTGTCCCCGCGCTGCGGCGCGAGCACCTGCGCCGGGTGGATGTCGAAGGCCATCCACCCCGCATCCTGTTGCTGTATGGCTCCCTGAGGGAGCGCTCGTACTCGCGCCTCGCCATCGAGGAAGCCGCGCGCCTGCTCCGGTTGATGGGGGCCGAACCGCGCATCTTCGACCCGCGCGACCTGCCATTGCCCGACCAGGTCCCCGGCGATGACCATCCGGCCGTGCGCGAACTGCGCGCGCTGTCGCTGTGGTCGGAGGGCCAGGTGTGGTGCTCTCCCGAACGGCACGGCCAGTTGACCGGCCTGATGAAGGCGCAGGTCGACCATCTGCCCTTGTCGATGGGGGGCGTCCGGCCGACGCAGGGACGGACGCTGGCGGTCATGCAGGTATCCGGGGGTTCGCAATCGTTCAATGCCGTGAACTCACTGCGCCTGCTGGGCCGCTGGATGCGCATGTTCACCATTCCCAACCAGTCCAGCGTCGCGAAGGCCTGGCAGGAGTTCGACGAGGCCGGGCGCATGAAGCCCTCGGCCTACTACGACCGGATCGTGGACGTGATGGAGGAACTGGTCCGCTTCACCGTGCTGTTGCGGCCGCACGCAGGGCCGTTGACCGACCGGTATTCCGAGCGCCTGGACGCGGCCGCGAGACAGGCGCGGGAAGCGGCGCGGGTCGGCCCGTAGGGCAGGCGGTCCGGGGCGCGCGCGTCGCACGCACGCCCGGGCAGGGGCTCATCGAAGCAGCAGGACCGGGATCGTGCAGTTGCGGATCACCTGCGTGGTCGTGCTGCCGACGATCAGCTGGCGGATCCGGGCGTGGCCGTAGGCCCCCATGACCAGCAGGTCGATGGCCTGCTCGGCCACCTGGGTCGCGATGACCGTTTCGGGGCTGCCGGGCAGGACGTCCACCTGCACCTCGAAGCCTCGCGCTTCAAGCTGCGCGGCCGCGTCCCGCAGGCCGTCCGGCGTGGTGTCGCCGACGGCGAGGAGCCGGCACGGCAGGCCCGCCAGCAGGGGACTGGCCGCGACCATCTCGACGCATTTGCGGGTGGTGGCGCTGCCGTCGAAGGCGATCATGAAGCGACGGATCGGCTTGAACGCGCGTGCGGCCACCAGGACCGGGCGATGGACCGCCCGGACCACGCGTTCCAGGTTGCTGCCCAGGTGGCCCTTGGCGAGATCGGCGTGTTCGCCGCGCTTGCCGATGACGAACAGCCGTACTTCGTCCTCGATGTCGAGCAGGTTGTCGACCAGGGCCCCGTGGCGCAGGCGGCATTCAGCCTCGGTGTCGGCCTGCGACAGCAAGCGTTCGCGGCTGATGTCCAGCAGTTCGCGACCGCGGGCCTGGGCCACTTTCGAGCGCTCCGCATCCGCGGTCGCCAACTGTTCCAGCAGGACCTCGCGATCCCCGAGGGCCAGGTTGCCGCTCAGGTCGCCGCTGGAGCCCGACAGGTCGCGGTCCATCGCATGCAGCAGGGTGAGCGGCGCACCGAGGCGGCCCGCCGCCCATGCCGCGTGTTCGCCCACGCTGTAGGCGTAGGAGGAGGGGTCCAGCGCGGCGACCACCCGGCCATCGGTCTTGATCAGTGACGTCATCGCAAGCGCTCCTCAGTGGTCGCCCATCAGGCGTTCGGCATCGGGTTTGTCGTGCACGCCGAGGCGGTCGACCATGGTCCTGCTGGCGGCGTCGAGCCCGACCACGTCGACTAGGGTGCCTTCGCGCCGGAATTTGATCACCACCTTGTCCAGGGCGCCGACGGCGCTCAGGTCCCAGAAATGCGCGTTGGAGACGTCGATTTCCACGCGCTCCAGGGCCTCCTTGAAGTCGAACGCGGCGACGAACTGCTCGCTGGAAGCGAAGAACACCTGGCCGGTCACCGCGTAGGTCCGTGCGCGGCCGCCATCGCTGGCCGTCGAGCCGACGTGCAGCACGCGGCCCACCTTGCGGGCGAAGAAGATGCCCGACAGCAGCACGCCGGTCAGCACGCCCTTGGCCAGGTCGTGGGTGAACACGGTGACGATCACCGTCGCCAGCATGACCACGCTCGACGTGCCCGGATGCGTGCGCAGGTTGAGGATCGAGGTCCAGCTGAAGGTGCCGATCGAGACCATGATCATCACGGCCACGAGCGCCGCCATCGGGATCTGCTTGACCCAGGGGCCGGCGAAGACCACCAGTATGAGCAGGACGACGCCGGCGACCAGGGTCGACAGGCGGCCGCGCCCGCCCGACTTCACGTTGATCACCGACTGGCCGATCATCGCGCAGCCGGCCATGCCGCCGAGCACGCCCGCGGCGATGTTGGCCACGCCCTGTCCGGCGCACTCGCGGTTGCGGTCGCTGGGCGTGTCGGTGAGGTCATCGACAATCTGCGCGGTCAGCAGCGACTCGAGCAGGCCCACCACCGCCAGCGTGGCGGAGTAGGGCGCGATGATCCGCAGGGTGTTCCAGTCCAGCGGGACGTCGGGCAGCAGGAACACCGGCAGGCTGTCGGGCAACTCGCCCATGTCGCCGACGGTGCGGATGTCCAGCCCCAGGGTGATCGCGACGATGGTCAGCACCACGATCGCCACCAGCGGCGAGGGGATCGCCCGGGTCAGGCGCGGGAACAGGTAGATGATCGCCAGCCCCGCCGCGGTCATGGCGTACACGGGCCAGGGCACGTTGATCAGCTCGGGCAGCTGGGCCATGAAGATCAGGATCGCCAGCGCATTGACGAAGCCGGTCACGACCGAACGCGAGACGAACCGCATCAGGCCACCGAGCTTCAGCAGGCCGGCGACGATCTGGAAGCCGCCGGTCAGCAGGGTCGCCGCGAGCAGGTATTGCAGGCCATGGTCCTTGACGAGGTCGACCATCACCAGGGCCATCGCCCCGGTGGCGGCGGAAATCATGCCCGGGCGGCCGCCGGTGAATGCGATGACCACGGCGATGCAGAACGACGCGTAGAGACCGACCTTGGGGTCGACGCCGGCGATGATCGAGAAGGCGATCGCCTCCGGGATCAGGGCCA
>JAUIJO010000177.1 GCA_030431185.1 Gammaproteobacteria bacterium
GACTGAGGAGAGGCATATGTCCGTCCAAGCCTGGACCTACCTGCTCGTCGGCCTCAGCTTCGCGCTGTACATCGGCATCGCGATCTGGAGTCGGGTCGGCAGCACCAAGGAATTCTACGTCGCCGGCGGCGGCGTCCACCCGCTCGCCAATGGCATGGCCACCGCGGCCGACTGGATGAGCGCGGCATCGTTCATCTCGATGGCCGGCATCATCAGTTTCGCCGGCTACGACGGCTCGGTGTACCTGATGGGCTGGACCGGTGGCTACGTGCTGCTGGCCCTGCTGCTGGCGCCCTACCTGCGCAAGTTCGGCAAGTTCACCGTGCCCGACTTCGTCGGCGACCGCTACTACTCCGACACCGCGCGGCTGGTCGCGGTGGTATGCGCGATCTTCGTGTCGTTCACCTACGTCGCCGGGCAGATGCGCGGCGTCGGCATCGTGTTCAGCCGCTTCCTCGAGGTCGACATCACCACCGGCGTCATCATCGGCATGGCGATCGTGTTCTTCTACGCCGTGCTCGGCGGGATGAAGGGCATCACCTACACCCAGGTGGCGCAGTACTGCGTGCTGATATTCGCGTTCATGGTGCCCGCGATCTTCATCTCGATCCTGCTGACCGGCAACGTCATCCCGCAGCTCGGCTTCGGCAGCGAGCTGGCCGATGGCAGCGGCGTCTACCTGCTCGACAAGCTGGATGGCCTGAGCACGCAGCTGGGGTTCGCGCCGTACACCGAGGGGAGTAAATCGACCATCGACGTCTTCGCCATCACCCTGGCGCTGATGGTCGGCACCGCGGGTCTGCCGCACGTGATCGTCCGCTTCTTCACCGTGCCGAAGGTGCGCGACGCGCGCCGTTCGGCGGGCTGGGCGATCCTGTTCATCGCGCTGCTCTACACCACCGCCCCGGCGGTCGCCAGCTTCGCCCGCGTCAACATGATCCAGACCATCAACGGCGCCGACATGCAGGGTACCGAGCATGCGACCGCCCCGGCCTGGGTCCGCAACTGGGAGAAGACCGGGCTCATCACCTGGGACGACAAGAACAACGACGGCAAGATGTTCTACGCCAAGGACGACCGCAACGAAATGACCATCGACCGCGACATCATGGTCCTGGCCAACCCGGAGATCGCACGCCTGCCGGCATGGGTGATCGCCCTGGTGGCGGCCGGCGGCCTGGCGGCGGCGCTCAGTACCGCGGCGGGCCTGTTGCTGGTGATTTCCTCGGCGGTATCGCACGACCTGTTGAAGAAGGTGGTGATGCCCGACATCACCGAGAAGCAGGAGCTGCTGTACGCCCGCATCGCGGCCGGTGCCGCGGTCGTGGTGGCCGGCCTGCTGGGCATCTACCCACCGGGCTTCGTCGCCGAGGTGGTGGCGTTCGCCTTCGGCCTGGCGGCGGCGACGTTCTTCCCGGCGATCGTGCTCGGCATCTTCGACAAGCGCACCAACATGCAGGGCGCGGTGTCCGGCATGGTCGTCGGCCTGGTGTTCACGGTCTGCTACATCGTCTACTTCAAGGGCGTGTTCATGGCGCCGATGGCGGAGAACATCCCGGCGAACTGGCTGTTCGGCATCTCGCCCGAAGGGATCGGCGTGGTCGGCATGCTGCTCAACTTCGCCATCGCCATCGGCGTGTCGCGGATCACGCCGCCGCCGCCGCAGCACGTGCAGGACATGGTCGACGACATCCGCGTCCCGCGCGGTGCCGGCGAGGCGACGGCCCACTGACCTCACTGGAGCTAAGTGCTCTCTCCACGGCCCGCCATCGTGATGATGGCGGGCTTTTTCTTGGCCTCGGCATCAGGGATTGCGGGATCGGGTCGGCTGCGACGTTACCGTAGGGTGGGTAGAGCCAAAGGCGAAACCCACCGTCGCGGGATTGCACGCACGACGGACGACGGGTTTTGCTTCGCGCAACCCATCCTACGAAGCCGTGGGGCTCGGGGGCCTCCGGGTCGATAGGACCTTGGGCGAGGGCGCCAGCAACATCAACGGTCAGCTTGGGCCGGGCGCGACGCCGGCGGGGCAGGCCGTGGGCGGGGGGGGCGCGGTGGCGCGCCTACAGCGGCGGCGCGGACAGTTCGCGGGCGTCGAGGAAGCCGTCCTTGTCCTGGTCCTGGCGGACGAAGGTGCGCGCGAGCTTCGCGCGGTGGTCGATCAGGCTGACCGGCTTGCCCCGGCCACCGGGCAGCTCGTCGGCGCTGAGGATGCCGTCGCCGTTGGCGTCCATGCGCTCGAAGGCATAGCTCATCCAGTCCTGGTACTCGGCCAGGGACACACGGCCGTCGCCGTCGCTGTCCATCCGCGCCAGGTACTCACTGGTCGCCTGCACCTGCGCGTGCGCGGACGGCAGGAGGGCGGTGGGGAGCAGGCAGGCGCCCAGGGACAGGGCGAGGCGGAGCCAGGATGTCATGCCGCGCAGGCTACCGGAAACCGGGCTCGCGTGGCGGTCGCCGCGGCCGGGCGTTCGGCTGGCGGTCGGGAAGCGGGCTCCGCCGGAAACGAAAAAGCCCGCGACGGGCGCGGGCTTTCCGGTGCGGGCGGGTGGCCCTCAGCGCCGGGTGGGCGCGAGCGCGTAGCCTTTCAGCCGGGCAGAGAAGGCCTGCAGCGACTGGATGCCGCTGGCTTCGGCCTCGGTGCACCAGGCGTGCAGGCGCTGCAGCGTGGCCTGGGCATCGTGCGAACGGTCGTCCAGCACCTGGGCCAGGCGCTGGCGGTATTCGGCCAGCGTGGCCATCTTCGGACGCTCGGCGAGCCAGGCCTGGAGGCGTGCGCGCTTGTGGTCGTCCAGCCAGCGGCCGCCATCGGCCAGCCCCTTGCGGAGCGGACGCGGCAACGGGTCGCGTCCTTCGCGCAGGGTCGGCAGGGTGACGTTGCGGTAGAAGTCGGTCATGGCCTGGAAGCGGATCGCCAGCAGCGCCTTGAGCGTCTCGCCGTCGGGCATGGCGATGTTGGGCCGCACGTCGAGGGTGGGCGCCACGCGCAACACCTTCGCCAGTCCCACCTTCTCGAAGGCGCGGATCGTCGCCCAGCCGATGTCGAACTCGAAGCGGCGCAGCGCGAACTTGGCCGAGCTCGGGAAGGCGTGGTGGTTGTTGTGCAGCTCTTCGCCGCCGATCCAGACGCCCCAGGGCGTCAGGTTGGTCGAGGTGTCGGCGCTTTCGAAGTTCCGGTAGCCCCACCAGTGGCCGAGGCCGTTGACCACGCCCGCGGCCCAGAACGGGATCCATGCCATCTGCAGCGCCCAGATCGCCACGCCGGCGAAGCCGAACAGCGCGAAGCTGACGAACAGCAGCAGGGTCGGGCCCATCGTCGCGTGCGGGGTGTAGAGGTGGCGCTCGATCCAGTCGTCGGGGCAGCCCTTGCCGTACTTCTCGATCGACTCGCGATCGCTGCGCGCCTCGCGGTAGAGCTCGACGCCGCGCCAGAAGACGGTCTTGATGCCCTTGACCTGCGGGCTGTGCGGGTCTTCCTCGGTCTCGCACTTGGCGTGGTGCTTGCGATGGATCGCCGCCCACTCGCGCGTGATCATCGAGGTGGTGAGCCAGGTCCAGAACCGGAACACATGGGCGACGGCCGGATGGAAGTCGACCGAGCGGTGCGCCATCGAGCGATGCAGATATAGCGTCACCGAGAAGATCGTGAGCTGGGTGGCGGCGAGGAAATAGATCGCCAGGGTGCCGAAACCGGCCTGCAGCAGTCCGCCGGCGAGGAAGTCGAGCAGTGAAGCGGGCATTTCAAACTCCGGGGACCGGGGTCCTGTTGGGCGGCGCCGGCCGCGCCGCGGCCGTGCAGTGAAAACGTGAGCGATGCTCCCCGGGGCCATCATGCCACCGGGACAATACCGTTCGCGCCCGTATGGCGCGGTCTCATTAAGGAAACGAGATGGTGTGCGCGGAAGCGAATGCAAGCGCCGGCTGTTCAGTTTCGGCCATGCGGCCGCGCGGCACGGCCGGCCGCTCGCGGCTTCCAGTACCCTTCGATGCATGCCCGAACTGCCTGAAGTCGAGACCACGCGCGCCGGCCTGGCGCCTCACGTCGAGGGACGCCGCGTGGATGCCGTCACCCTGCGCCGCCCCGACCTGCGCTGGCCGATCCCCCCGCAAATCACCCGCGAGTTGCCGGGGCAACGGATCCATGCGGTCCGGCGCCGGGCCAAGTACCTGTTGCTGGAGGCCACCACGGGCGCGGCCCTGCTGCACCTGGGGATGTCGGGCAGCCTGCGCGTGCTGCCGGGCGACACGCCGCTGCGGGCGCACGACCATGTCGACCTGCGCCTGGAGGACGGCCGCGTGTTGCGCTTCAACGATCCGCGCCGCTTCGGATGCCTGCTCTGGCAACCCGCCGGCGACGTCCATCCCTTGCTGCGCGCGCTCGGCCCCGAGCCCCTGTCGGACGCTTTCAACGGGGACGCCCTGTTCGCGCTGAGCCGGGGTCGCAAGGCTCCGGTGAAGACGTTCCTGATGGACCAGGCCGTGGTGGTCGGGGTCGGCAACATCTACGCCGCCGAGGCCTTGTTCAGCGCCGGCATCGCACCCCTGCGCGCGGCCGGTTCGATCTCGCGCGAGCGCTATCGTCGGCTGGCGGGGGCGGTGAAGGCGATCCTTTCCCACGCCATCCGGCGCGGTGGCACGACCCTGCGCGATTTCATCAGCCCCGACGGCGCGCCGGGCTACTTCGAGCAGGAACTGCTGGTCTACGGCCGCGGCGGCGAGCCCTGCCGACGCTGCGGGCGTCCCCTGCGCCAGGCCAGCATCGGCCAGCGCGCCAGCGTCTGGTGCCCGCGCTGCCAGCGCTGAGCCGGGCGCCCGCCGCGCGTGTTGGCCGCATCCTGAACGCGCTATAGTCGCGGCATGGATATCGAGGACGGCACGCCGGCGCAACGCGCCGACATCACACGGATGCTGGGCGCGGCGCGCGGCGGCGATCGCAGTGCGCTCGACAACGTGCTGGCCACGCTCTACCAGGAGCTGCACTCGATGGCGCGCCGGCAACTGGCCGGGCAGCACGGTCACACGCTCGACGCCACCGCGCTGGTGCACGAGGCCTACATCAAGCTGATCGGGCGCCGCGAGGCGCAGTTCGACGACCGCGCCCATTTCTTCGCCTATGCCGCGTCGGCCATGCGCAGCGTGGTCGTGGACTACGCCCGCCAGCGCCTCGCACAGAAGCGCGGTGGCGACCTGCACCGGGTCACCGACCTGCCGGAGGACCTCGAGGGCGGCGTGCGCCTGGACGAGGAAACCCTGGGCCTGGACACGGCGCTCACCCGCCTGGCCGAGGTCGACCAGCGCCTGGCGCAGGTGGTCGAGCTGCGCTATTTCGGCGGCCTGTCGGAACTGGAGATCGCCGGCCTGCTGGACCGCTCCGAGCGCAGCATCCGCCGCGACTGGCAGAAGGCGCGCATGTTCCTGCTGGCCTCGCTCAAGGACGACTGACCGCCGGGGGCGGGGGGGCTGGGATGGACGCCGAACGCTGGCAACGGCTGTCCCCGCTGCTCGACGCCCTGCTCGAACTCGAGCCCGAAGCCCGCGTGCGCCGGCTGGAGGCGCTGCGCGACGAGGACCCGGGCCTCGCCTCCGAGCTCGAAGCGCTGCTCGCGCTGGAGGGCGAGAACGACGATTTCCTGTCCGAACCCCTGGTGATGCCACCGGCCGGGGTGGGCAGCGGCGCCGAGGTCGGTCCCTATCGCCTGGAGAGCCTGCTCGGCGAGGGCGGCATGGGCCAGGTCTGGCTGGCCTCCCGGGCCGATGGCCTGTACCAGCGGCGCGTGGCGCTCAAGCTGCTGCGACCCGGCCTCACCAGCCAGGACCTGCGCCTGCGCTTCACCCGCGAACGCGAGATCCTCGCCCGGCTGGCGCATCCCAACATCGCCCGCCTGCTCGATGCCGGCATCAGTGCCGACGGCCTGCCCTACCTCGCATTGGAATACGTGGACGGCACGCCGATCACCGACTACTGCCGCGAACACCGCGTGCCGCTCGCGCAGCGATTGCAGATGTTCCGGCAGGTCTGCGAGGCGGTCAGCCACGCGCACGCCAACCTCATCGTGCACCGCGACCTCAAGCCGTCCAACATCCTGGTGACCCCGGCCGGCGAGGTGCGCCTGCTCGATTTCGGCATCGCCAAGCTGCTCGACAGCGAAGCGCCCGCGCCGGAACAGACGGGCACCGGCATGCGCGCCTTCACGCTGCACTACGCGGCCCCGGAGCAGATCCGCGGCGAACCGGTCACCACCATGACCGACGTGTATTCGCTGGGCGTGGTGTTGTACGAGATGCTCACCGCGAGCAAGCCCTACCGCCTGAAGCGCCACAGCGACGCCGAGTGGGAAGAGGCCATCCTCACCGCCGACCCGGTGCGGCCGTCGCAGGCAGTCACGCGCGACACCGCGACCGGCCATGATCGCGCCGCCCAGCGTCGGCAGGGCCGCCTCCTGGCCGGGGACCTCGACAACATCGCCCTGCGCGCGCTGGCCAAGCGGCCGGAGCAGCGCTATCC
>JAUIJO010000001.1 GCA_030431185.1 Gammaproteobacteria bacterium
GGAGAACAGGTAGGGGCGTGAACGCTGGCGCAGCAGTTCGATCACTTCCCGCCGTGCGGTCGTGAAGCCACCGAGCGCACCGCCCATCGCCTTGCCGAGGGTGCCGGTGATGATGTCGATGCGATCCAGCACGCCCTTCACTTCCGCCGAGCCCTTGCCGTTCGCCCCCAGGAAGCCGGTCGCGTGGCACTCGTCGATGTGCACCAGCGCACCGTACTTGCGGGCCAGGTCGGTGATCCGGTCGAGCGGGGCGATGAAGCCGTCCATCGAGAACACGCCGTCGGTGGTGATCAGCTTGGTCTTGCAACCGGCGGCGTCGGCGGCCTGCAACTGGGCCTCCAGGTCGGCCATGTCGCAGTTCGCGTAACGGAAGCGTTGCGCCTTGCACAGGCGCACGCCATCGATGATCGAGGCGTGGTTGAGCGCATCGGAGATGATCGCGTCGTCGGGGCCCAGCAAAGGCTCGAACAGGCCACCGTTGGCATCGAAGCAGGCGGCGTAGAGGATGGTGTCCTCGGTGCCGAAGAAGTCGGCGATGGTCTGCTCGAGCTGTTTGTGGAGGTCCTGGGTGCCGCAGATGAAACGCACCGAGGCCATGCCGAAGCCATGGCTGTCGAGCGCGTCCTTGGCCGCGGCGATCACGTCGGGATGGTCGGCGAGGCCCAGGTAGTTGTTGGCGCAGAAGTTCAGCACCGTCCGGCCATCGGCGAGGGTGATCTCGGCGGACTGCGGGCTGGTGATGACGCGTTCGGCCTTGAACAGGCCCTGCTCGCGGATCGAGTCGAGCTCGGCGGCATAGTGGGCGGTCAGCGAGGCGGGGGCGGTGTCGTTGGGCATGGCGGTCTCCGGCGCGCACGGCGTGCCGCGCGTGGGTGTTCACTGGGAACGCCCATTCTATCGGCTGGCGGCGCATGGCGCGGCCTTCGCGTCCCGCGCTTGGGCTAGCATCGACGGATGCACCGCGCTGCCGACCCGCGTCGTACGGTGGCGCCACCGCCCTGGTGGCTGCCCTTGCTGTGTGCGTTGCTGCCCGTCCTGGCCGGCCACCTCGCCCTGTACCTGTCGGTGCGCGATGGGTGGATCCCCGGCTGCTCGCCGTATGTCGAAGGATGCGTGTCGATCAGTCGTGCGGCGCGGCACGGTTGGGGCAACGCGGTGTTCAAGGCGCTGATGTGGCCCGCTGTGGTCCTGCAGGCGGCGTTCTGGTGGCGCACGCGCGGCTGGCTGCGCGACCGCACCGGCGACGACGCGCGGTTCGTGGGCGGCTGCGGCCTGGTCGCCGGCGTGTTCCTGGCGCTCTACGTCGCCTTCCTGGGCAGCGAAGGCGAGGCGTACCAGTGGCTGCGCCGCTACGGCATCACCGTGTACTTCGGCGGGACCTTCCTGGCGCTCATGGCCGTATTGCGGCGGATGGCGCGCGCCTGGCGCGACGCGGCGGCGTTCCCGGCGTTGCGCCTGGTCGCGGCGGGCATGCTGGCACTGGGTGTCGCAAGCGTGGTGGTCTCGGCGACGGTGGCCGAGCCCCTCGCACGCGACCATTGGGAGAACCGGCTGGAGTGGCAGCTCGGCCTGTGGCTCACCGCGATGTTCCTGGTGTTCGCGGTGGCCTGGTGGCGCGAGCGCGAGGCCCGCCCCGAGTAAAGGAACCGAGCGTCCCCCGACCCGTAACCCGGGGCCGGGGCGGCGGCGTCCGCGGAGGACCGCGATCAGGCCGAGATCAGTTCCAGCTCAGCACGACCTTGCCGGACTTGCCCGATTCCATCAGGTCGAAGCCCTCCTGGAAATCGTCGATGGGCAACTGGTGCGTGAGCACCTTGCCGAGCGGGAAGCCCCCCAGCACCAGCTGGGTCATCTTGTACCAGGTCTCGTACATCTTCCGGCCGTAGATGCCGTGCAGGGTGAGCCCCTTGAAGATGATCTTGTCCCAGTCGACACCGGCGCCCTTGGGCATGATGCCCAGCATCGCGATCCTGCCGCCGTGGTACATGCAGTCGAGCATGTCGCCGAAGGCGCGCGGGTTCCCGCTCATCTCCAGGCCGACGTCGAAGCCTTCCATGTGCAGGTCGGCCATCACGTCCTTGAGTGACGTGTTGGCGACGTTGACCACCCGGGTCGCGCCCATGTCGGCGGCGAGCTTGAGGCGGTAGTCGTTGATGTCGGTCACGACCACGTTGCGGGCGCCGATGTGCTTGCAGATGCCCGCGGCGATCACGCCGATGGGGCCGGCGCCGGTGATCAGGACGTCCTCGCCGACGACGTCGAACTCCAGCGCGCAGTGCGCGGCGTTGCCATAGGGGTCGAAGAAGGCCGCCAGTTCGCTCGGGATCTGGTCGGGGATCGGCCACAGGTTGCTGGCGGGCATCACCATGTACTCGGCGAACGCGCCGTCGCGGTTGACGCCGATACCCACGGTGTTGGGGCACAGGTGCTGGCGGCCGGCGCGGCAGTTGCGGCAGTGGCCGCATACGATGTGGCCTTCGGCCGACACGCGCTGGCCGACCCGGTAGCCGGTGACGGCGGCGCCGATTTCCACGATGCGCCCGACGAATTCATGGCCGATCACCAGGCCCGGCTCGATCGTGCGCTGGCTCCACTCGTCCCACAGGTAGATATGCAGGTCGGTGCCGCAGATCGCGGTCTTCTCGAGCTTGATCAGCACGTCGTTGGGGCCTGGCACCGGCACCGGGACGTCTTCCATCCAGATGCCCTTGCCGGCTTCGCGCTTGACCAGGGCTTTCATCATCTGACTCATCGACACCAGCCGCTCGCGGCGGCCCTTTGAAGGACGGTCTCCCATTATATCGGTTGGGATGCAGCGGGGCCCCGGGGCGGGATCAGGGCATATCGGTGCCCTTCAGGCTGTGGGCGGCGGGCGGCATCATCCAGTCGGCGGACACGCCACGCAGGCCGGTACGGGCGACCAGCGACATGCGCGCAGTCCGCGCGGACGTGGCGTCGCCTTCGTCCGGGAGCGCACCCAGCGCGCGCAACTGGACCAGTACGTCCTGGCGCGTCTCGGCCTGGCTCGCCAGCGTGCGCAGCAGCGTGTTCGCGCCCTGGCCGTCGCCGGCCAGGCGGGCCAGCCCGGCTTCCACCAGGTCGATCCTCTGGTCGACCAGCCAGACGGGTTCGGGCAGGCTGGCGCGCGCGGCGCGGGCGAGGCGGCGCGCATCGTCGGCGTCGCCACGCGCCAGGGCCAGCTCGGCCAGCCCGGCCTGCGCCATCGCCGCCAACATGCCGTAGCCGGCCCGCTGCACCTCCGGCAGTACCTCCCGGTTGAGGCGCTCGGCCAGGTCGCGCTCGCCGGCGGCGGCCAGGAGGGGCGCGATCTCCAGCTTGAGGATCCAGCGGCCGGGCGCGGTGTCCAGCTCCGGGAGCTTGTCCAGGGCGCGATGCAGGCCGGCCAGCGCCGCCTGCGGATCACCGGTGTCCAGGTCGATCTCGGCAAGGCCGATGATGGCCACCAGCGCCAGGGCGGGGTCGGTGTCGGGGCAGCGGGCATAGCTCGCCCGCGCCGCGGTCGGGTCGCCCATCGTGGTCTGGATCTGCCCGCTGGCGCAGGCGTAGCGATCCTTGACCGACTGCGACGGAGCGGGGAGGCCGGGATCGTCGAGCCGGGTACGACCGCGCTCGGCGGCCGCCAGCGCACGGGCATTGTGCCCCCGCATCTGGTCGATGAAGACTTCGAACAGGCGCGCCCAGGTGACCAGCTCGCCCTGCTGGTCTTCGTCGACCATGCGGGCGATCCGCTCGCCCGCCGGGGTGAAGCGCCCCTGCAGGTATTCCTCGTTGAGCAGGTCGCGTTCGATCGCCGCGGTGCTCCACGGGTCGTCCATCGATTCGGCCACGGCCATGGCCTGCATCAGCCGCTTTCGATAGCGCTCGATGTCGCCGGCGCGATACTGCTGGAAGGCCGCGGCGCGCAACGCGCTCAACTCGAGTTGCAACTGGCCGGCGGCGCGCGCCTGCGCCAGCCATTCGTCCAGGTAGCGGTACTGCGCCTTCGGCGGCCCGAGCACCTCGCCCAGGAAGCGTGCCCGCAACGCGGAGAACGCGTCGCCGGCCTGTTCGAACTGGCGCGCGGCCGCCTCGAACGCGGCGCGGGTGTCGCGGTCGGGTTCGGTGTCGACCTGGAGTTGCGCGAGAAGCATCAGCGTGTGCCCGCGGTCGTAGGCCCATTCCTCCCCCGCGGCGGCGGCCAGCGCGTCCGCCTTGCGTGCGCTCTCCAGCGCGGCCTCGAAGTCGCCCAGCGGGGCCTGGAAGATCGCCCGGTTGAACCACTTCTGCACCTCCATCGACGCCGGCAGCGGCCGGTCCCAGATCGGCCGTTCCATGATCGCCAGCGCATCGGCGAAGCGTCCGGCGCGGCCCAGCGCGCGGGCCTGCTGCTGCGCGAACCCGGTCTGGTCGGGATAGCGTTCCGCAAGCCGGCCGTACGCGTCCGCGGCGGCGACATGATCGCTCGAGAGCGCCAGCCGTTGGGCCTGCAGCAGCGAGTCGGCCTCGCTGGACATGGGTTGCAGCAGGCGGCGTGCGGTCTCCAGGTGCTCGCGGGCTTCCGGCAAGCGGCCCAGGGTGGCCTGGGCGCGCGCGAGGTGCAGGTGGCCCAGGGCGAAACCGGGTGCCTCGCGGACCAGCGCCGCGCCGGCCTCCACGGCGTCGTTCCAGTGGTGGGCACGTCGCGCGCGCTCCAGGGCGAGGAAGCCCATCGCGGCCTCGGGCGTCGCCTGGAGCGTGGGCCAGGGCTGTGCGGGACGGGACGGATACAGGACCTCGAGGACGTTGTCCGACAGCCGGTCCACCAGCGCCGCCATGTCCCGGGCATCGCCTTCCTGCTGCAGCCTCTGGACCTTGCCGTCCTTTTCGAACCGGGCGCGCACGAGGCGTCGCGCCGGGTCCCGCGGGGCCGGGCCCGAAAACAACAGCACAACGGTGTTGTGGGCTTGCGCGGTGGGGTCGGCGGCCAGGTGGGCCGGGCTCAGTACCGTGACGTCGGGCAGGGAGGAGAGCTTCCAGCCCAGCCACGCGTCGAGAAGCTCGAGCGTGGCGGCGTCGGCGGCGTCCCGCCCCGGGTCTTCGACCCGGATCAGCGTGACCGACGCGGGCACGCCGGCCGTGGCGCCACCCGGACCCGGGCGCGTGGAGATCCACCACGCCAGGCCGGCGAGGAGGAGCAGGGCGGTGGCCACCAGTGCCAGGCGCACGGCGACGCGCTTCCGGGCCGGCGCGATGGGCCTGGCCTCGATGGAGGGGGCCGCGTCCGCGGCAGGCTCGCGGGCGCCTGCCCCCGCCCCGGCCGGGCGGTCCGCCGCGTCGGGGACCGCAAGGGTCTGGACGGCCTCGATGGGATGGGGCGGTTCGAACACGTAGCCCTGCTTTGAGCGCGTCCGGATCCACGCCTTGTGCTCTTCACCCAGCGCCTTGCGCAGCACGCTGATGCTCTGCGACAGGTTGGCGTCCTCGACGATGACCCCCGCCCAGACGCGGCGGAGCAGGGCTTCGCGCGTGTGGAGCTGGTGCGGCTCGGCCGCGAGCAGCATCAATACGTCGAACACGCGCTGCGGCAATTCGGTCTCGCCCCGCGCATGCGCGACGCGACGCAATGCCAGGTCCACCACGACGTCGCCGATGCGCAGGAAACGGATGCGCGGTGGCCACGACGGCAGGCTGGTCTCAGGAACTTCCGGCATCGAACCCCCACTGCGTGTCAGGACAGCTGTCTCCGGCGACCGTTCCAGGCGAACCGGACCGGTGCGCATGGCGGCGCAGGCGCGGGAGCCCGGCACCGACGCGTTCCCTGACAGTCATGGGCCCCCTTGCCCGAGCCATGACTGTGCCACCCCCCGGCGGCCCCGGCCAGTGGTGGACGCGGGCGTGGAGGTCCCGGAAGGGGGGCGATCGGCGTTCATCGCCGTGGTGGGCTTGGATATCAATGCCTTGCGGTGGGGGCGCTTTAGAAAAATTGAGTTCTTTTTAGCGCCGGAACGAGGCTTTGTCGTCGTCGATCGGCCCTTAATCGGCCCGGGCCTGGAGCAGGCGACCGCCGGAAGCGCGGGGCGCGTGACCGCCCGCGACGCCGGCCGGGTCGACGTCCCGCGACGGGCCCGCCGGCGCTCCCATGGATGTTGCCGGCGTCGCTCCGGCCGCCGGATGCGGAGGGGCGACGCCTTCAATGCGTGTCTGCGGCATTGTTCCCCGGCCCTGGCGGCCGGGGATTTTTTCGCGGGCCCCACCCGGCACCGGGCCTGACTTTCGTCATGGCCGGCGTTCGGGCCCAGCCGGTACACTCCCGGGTCGAACAGCAGAAGGAGTGTGGGCATGCGTTATGGGGTATTGGCCGCGGCCATTGCATTGACTGGCCTGGCCGGAACCGCGATCGCGGGCGAGGGCATGTGGGTACCGCAGCAACTGCCGGAGATCGCGAAGCCCCTTCGCAAGGCGGGCCTGAAGCTCAAGCCCGAGCAATTGGCCAACCTGACGGGCGACCCGATGGGGGCGGTGGTCTCGCTGGGGGGCTGCACGGCCAGTTTCGTGTCCCCGCAAGGGCTCGTCGTCACCAACCACCACTGTGCCTACGGGGCGATCCAGCTCAACTCCACCCCCGAGAAGAACCTGATGGACGAGGGCTTCAATGCCGCGTCCCCGGCCGCGGAAGTGTCCGCGGGACCCAACGCCCGCATCTATGCGCTGGATGGCATCGAAGACGTCACCGGACGCGTCAAGGCCGTCATCGACGCCGCGCCGGACGCACTCGGCCGCACCGAGGCCCTGGAGCGGATCGAGAAGCAGCTGGTCGCGCAGTGCGAGGCCGGCGACGGCTACCGCTGCCGCCTCTACAGCTTCTCGGGCGGCAACACGTACCGCCTGTTCCGGAACCTCGAGATCAAGGACGTGCGCCTGGTCTACGCGCCGCCCAGCAGCATCGGCAACTACGGCGGCGAGGTCGACAACTGGATGTGGCCGCGCCACACCGGCGACTTCTCCTTCTACCGCGCCTATGTCGGCAGGGACGGCAAGCCGGCCGCGTACGCCGAGGACAACGTGCCGTACCAGCCCAGGCACTGGCTGAAGATCGCCAGCCGCCCGCTGGAAGCGGACGATTTCGTGATGGTCGCCGGCTACCCCGGGCGCACCGCGCGATATGCGCTGGCCGAGGAGTTCGACGAGACCGCCAACTGGGCGTACCCGACCGTCGGCGCGCACTACAAGCGCCTCGTCGCGATGGTCGAGGCGGCGGGCAGGCAGGATCCGGCGATCGCCGTGAAGTACGCGAGCACCATCCGCGGCTGGCAGAACGCGATGAAGAACTACGACGGCCAGCTGGAAGGGTTCCGCCGCATCGACGCCGCCGCGACCAAGCACGCCGACGAGGCCGCGGTGCTGGCGTGGCTCCGCAAGCAGGGCGAGGCGGGCAAGGCGGCCCTGGACGCCCACGCGACGCTGGTGGCGCTGGACGAGCAGGCGCGCGCCCATCGCGACCGCGACCTCGTGCTGGGGCAACTGCGTCGTACCGGGGTGATCGGGGCGGCCGTGCAGTTGTATCGCCTGTCGATCGAGGGCGCCAAGCCCGACGCCGAGCGCGAGCAGGGCTACCAGGAGCGCGACCTGCCGGGCTTCGAGGGCGGGATGCGGCAGATGGAACGCCGCTACGACCCGAAGATGGACCGCCAGCTGCAGGAGTACTGGTTGCGCGAGTACGTGAAGCTGCCCGCCGACCAGCACGTGGAGGCGCTCGACGCCTGGCTCGGAGGCAATGACTACGAGGCGATCGACAAGGCCCTGGACCGCCTGGCGAAGACCAACCTGGGCATCACCGAATACCGCCTGGGCCTGATGACGACGGATCGCGCGGACTTCGAGGCGAGCAAGGATCCGGCGATCAAGCTCGCGGTCGCGATCATGCCGACCCTGCTGGCCCTGGAGAAGGAAGGCAAGGTGCGTGCCGGCGACGCCGTGCTGGCCCGCCCCGTCTACCTGCAGGCGGTCGCGGACTACAAGGAGAGCCAGGGCGAGTTCGTCTATCCGGATGCCAACTCCTCGCTGCGCATCACCTTCGGCCATGTCATGGGCTACACCAAGGTGGACGGCAGCAAGCAGGCGCCGTTCACCCGCCTGGAGGAAGTCGCCGCCAAGGCCACCGGCGAGGCGCCCTTCGACGCGCCCCGGGCCCTGCTCGACGCCATTGCGGCGAAGAACTACGGCGGACTGCAGGACAAGGAGCTGGGCACCGTGCCGGTCAACTTCCTGTCCGACCTGGACATCACCGGTGGCAATTCGGGTTCGCCGGTCATGGACGCGCGTGGCGAGCTGGTCGGCCTGGCGTTCGATGGCAACTGGGAGTCGGTGAGCAGCAACTGGGTGTTCGATCCCACCATGACCCGGATGATCGCGGTCGACCAGCGCTACATGCGCTGGATCATGCAGGAAGTCTTCCCCGCACCGCAGATCCTCGCCGAGCTCGGTGTGCCCGAAAAGGACTGAGTAAGCCGGTCAGGCGAGCCACGCGACGGGCCGGCATTGCCGGCCCGTTCCGGTTGCGGGCGTCGTCCAGGCGGGCATCAGGCGACGCGCGGCGGAGTGGTCGCAGCGCGCGGGGACAGCGGGCCCGGAAGGCAGGGCCGGGATGGTCGCGTTCAGGAAAGGCGGAGGTGGAACCGGTCGGCGGCGCCGCTCAGCGCACGCCGGCACAGGCGCAGCATGGCCCGGGCCAGGCGCGCCGCACCGTAGCCGAGCAGCAGCAGGCCCGAGGCCAGGCACAGCAACACCGGGCTGTTCGACAGCATGGAGTCCAGGATCATGGCCGCACGTCCTTCATGCACCGAGCTTACGCTTCCCGGCGCTGGCGCGCATCCCGGGGCAGGGTGAACGCGTGCCGGTGGTTTCCCCGGTAACCGTTGCGCGCCCCGGGAACTCTGCTAGTCTTGCCGGCATCGCGGATTCCCATGCCAGCCGGCCCCGTCTCCCGATCAGTGGTAGTGACATCCGACCTGCAGCGTGTCGCGGGTCCACCCGCACCGACCGGTGCGGCGTCTCCATCCGAAGTGCCGGCTGCATGCGAACTCCGCGGGATTCCCTACCCACTGGAGCATGCAATGAAAGTCCTGGCCTGCGATGGCATCCATGAAGACGGCCTGATCCTGTTCCGCGACGCGGGATGGGAGGTCGAAGTCGCCCCCGAACCGATCAAGGACCCCGACGCGCTGGCCGACAAGCTCGCGGATTTCGACGCGATCCTGGTCCGCTCGTCCACCAAGGTGCCGGCCACGGCGCTTGCGCGGGCCGACAAGCTGAAGGTGATCGGTCGCGCCGGCGCCGGCGTCGACACCATCGACGTGGACGCGGCGACCGCCCGCGGCATCGCGGTGATGAACGCCCCCGACGGCAACACCCTGGCCGCGGCCGAGCACGCGATCTCCCTGTTGTTCGCGCTGGCGCGCCACATCCCGCGCGCCGACGCGGGCATGAAGGCGGGCGGCTGGCCGAAGGCCGGCCTGACCGGCTTCGAGCTCGAGGGCAAGAAGCTCGGCGTCATCGGCCTGGGGCGCATCGGCAGCACCGTGGCGCGCAAGGCCGCCGGCATCGGCATGGAAGTCGCCGCGCACGATCCCTTCCTGCCGGCCGCCGCGGCCGCCAAGGGCAGCGTGAAGCTCAAGAGCCTGGACGAGCTGCTGGCCTGGGCCGACATCATCACCCTGCACATCCCGCGCACCAAGGAAACCACCAACCTGCTGTCGGAAGCGCGCATGCGCTCGATGAAGAAGGGGGCCTACCTGATCAACGCCGCGCGCGGCGGCCTGGTCGACGAGTCCGCGCTGATCCAGTTGCTCGACGAAGACCACCTGGCCGGCGCCGCGCTGGACACCTTCGTCACCGAGCCGCTGCAGGCCGAGTCGCCGCTTCGCGGCCATCCGAAGCTGATCCTGACCCCGCACCTGGGCGCGTCGACCAGCGAGGCGCAGCAGGCGGTCAGCACGATCCTGGCGCGCCAGATCATCGATTTCGTCGCCACCGGCGCGGTCGCCGGTTGCGTCAACCTGCCGCCGCTCACCGCCGAGGCCGCGCGCGAAGTCGGGCCGTGGATGCCGCTGATGTCCTCGCTCGGGCGCCTGGCCTCGCGCCTGGTCCCGGCGCCGACGCGCCTGCACATCACCTATGCCGGCCGCACCGAGGCCCTCGATACCCGGCCGCTGACCCGTCTGCTGGTCGCCGCGCTGATGGGCACCGCCTCAGGCCGTGTCACCCCGGTGAACGCCCTGCACGAGGCGGCGGCGCGCGGACTGACCGTGGCCGAGACGGTCGGGGGCGACAGCGACGGCTTCGATCGCCTGCTCCGCCTGCGCATCGAGAGCGAGGAGCGGACCCGCGAGGTCGAGGCCACGCTGCATCGCGGGCCGCGCGTGGTGCGCCTGGACGGCGTCGAGATCGAGTTCGATCCCGCTGCCCCGGTGTTGCTGATGCGCAATGAGGATCGTCCCGGCATGATCGGCACCGTCGGCTCCAAGCTGGGTGCGGCGGGCGTGAACATCGTCAATTTCGCCCTGGGCGCCGCCGGCGATGGCCAGGCGCGCGCGGCGATCACCGTCGACCGGGCCGTGACCGAGGACGAACTCGCGGCGCTGGCCGCCGTCCCCGGCATCCTGTCGCTGAGGCAGGTCTGATGCGCGTCCTGCTCGCCCGCCACGGGGAGACGCCGTGGAACGCCGAAGGCCGCTACCAGGGCCAGGAGGACATTCCCCTGTCGCCGGTCGGCGAAGCGCAGGCCCGGGCGCTGGGCCAGCGCCTGCAAGATGCCGGGATCACCCGCGCCGTGGCCTCGCCGCTGGCGCGCGCGCGCCGTACGGCGCAACTCGCGCTCGACGCACGCGCCGACATGCTCGAGACGGACCCGGGGCTGATGGAGATCGGCCACGGCGACTGGGAAGGCCTGCTCGCCAGCGAGATCCACGCGCGCGATCCGCAGCGCCTCAAGGCCTGGCGCGAGGCGCCCGACACCGTGCTGATGCCGGGGCAGGGCGGCGAGTCGCTGCAACAGGTGTTCGACCGTGCATGGCCGGCGCTGCGGCGGGCCGGGGACGGACTGGGCCCCGACGACACGTTGCTGGTGGTCGCGCACGATGCCGTCAACCGGGTGATCCTGTGCCACCTGCTCGGCATCCCCTTCAATCGACTGTGGACCTTCCGCCAGGCACCGACCACGCTCAACCTGCTGGAGGGCGACAGCGTCGAGGCGCTCGATATCGTGCGCCTGAACGACTGCAGCCACCACACCGCGCTGTTCGGGGAAGCGGTGCACCGGGCGCTCTGATCGCCCCGCCGGAATGCGGAAGCCACGCCGGCGCGTGGCTTCCGCGGCCGCCGACTTACGGCAGGTTGCAGAACAGGTGGCCGTTGGCCACCGCATTCGGGGTCCGCGTGCCGCTGTAGCTGAAGGCGCCGTCGCAGCTCACCGAGTAGGTGCCGACCACGTTGCCGTCGGCGTCCAGGTAGACGCCGAGTTCGCCATTCCTCGGTTTCGCCATGGCCACGCCCGCCGCGATGGCGAGAACGAGTCCGAGTCCGAGCATCACTTTCATACGCATGGCATTCGCTCCTTGTTGGGAATTGCGTGGATATGCGGGTGTCGGCAGGCCGACCATGGATTCTTGGCCCGGTACGCCCGCGCGTGCGTCAACACCGGGTGACGTGGGTGGGTTTTCCGCACTGCGATTCTCGATGTGTGCGGCATCGTCCATAATTCCCGTGAACCCGGTGCGATCCGCACTGCGAACTGCACCCCTGTCATTCATGGAGTTGAACGTGCCAACGCTTGCCCAGTGGCTGGAGCGCATCGAGCGCCAGCATCCGCGGGCCATCGACATGGGGCTCGAGCGCATCGCCGTGGTGGCCGGCCGCATGGGCCTGTCGCGACCCGCGCGGCACGTCGTCACCGTGGGCGGCACCAATGGCAAGGGATCGACCGTCGCGTTCATCGAGGCCATCGCCCGCGCCGCCGGCCTGTCCGTCGGTGCCTACACCTCGCCGCACCTGCGGGCCTACAACGAACGTGTCCGCATCAATGGCGTGGATGCCAGCGACGACGAGCTCGTCCAGGCCCTTGAGGCGGTGGAGGCCGCGCGGGGCGGGACGACGCTGACCTATTTCGAACATGGGACGCTGGCGGCCCTGTGGTTGTTCGAGCGCGCGGGGCTGGACCTGGCCATCCTCGAAGTCGGCCTGGGTGGCCGCCTGGACGCGACCAACATCGTCGACCCCGACGTCGCCGTGGTCACCACCGTCGACCTCGACCACCAGGCCTGGCTGGGCGGGGACCGCGAGCGCATCGGTCGCGAGAAGGCCGGCATCGCGCGGGCCTGGACGCCGCTGGTCATCGGCGACGACGATCCGCCGTCGAGCGTCCTCCGGCATGCCTACGCCGTAGGCGCCTCGGCGATCCGCGTGGGCTGCGACTTCTTCTTCTCCCCGCCACCGGACGGGGGAACGCACTGGTCGTGGCGCGAGGTGGGCTGCGAACTCGAACTGCCGTTGCCCCCGCTGGCCGCGCCGGTGCAACTGCGCAATGCGGCCGTCGCCATCGCCGCGGTGCGCGCGCTCGACGTGCCGGTGTCGGCCCGCCACTTCGAACAGGGCGTGGCGACGGCCTCGCTGTCCGGTCGACTGCAGCGCTTCGAGCGCGACGGGATCGAAGTGATGGTCGACGTCGGGCACAACCCGCAGGCCGCCAGGGCGCTGGCGGAGTACCTCGCCGCGGGCGGCCCCGGCGGTCGCGTGCATGCGGTTTACGCGGCGCTGGATGACAAGGATGCCCCCGGCGTCGTGGAAGCCCTGGCGGCGCAGGTCGGGCACTGGTACCTGGCCGGCTCGAGCGACGCGGGTCCGCGTGGACAGGGCGCGGACGCCCTGGCCGATCGCCTGGCCGGTACGGTGGCCGGGCGGGCGCCCCGCCATGACACCGTCGCCGATGCCCTGGACGCGGCGTTGGCGGCGGCCGTGCCCGGCGACCGGGTGCTGGTGTTCGGCTCGTTCCATGCCGCCGCCGCGGGCCTGGCGGTGCTGGCCTGAGCCATCCCCGTGTGCGCGGGATGAATGAAGCGCCCGCCGGGTCTCGGGTCGGGGCGCCAGCGAGGGTATAATCGCGCCGCGACACGCCTTCGGCCTGCGAGACCCATGGAACCAGCCCTGAAACAGCGCTTGATCGGTGCGATCGTCCTGGTCGCGCTCGCCGTGATCTTCCTGCCCATGCTGATCAAGGGCCCGGCGCCGGAGAGCGGCGTGGCCGACTTGCCGCTGGACATGCCGGAAGCCCCTAAGGGCGAGTTCGAGACCCGTGAACTGCCGCTCGTGACGCCCGGTGCCGCCCCCGAGGGTGGCGTGGTGGGCATGCCCTCGGGCGAGAGCCTGCCGACGGTGGATACCCGCGATGCCGCCGCTGGCGCCCCGGACCCGGGCGACCCCGCCCTGCCGGTGACGACGGCCGCCGGCGCGTATGCCCTGGGCTTTGGTACCTACGCCAGCAGCCAGGATGCCGGGCGGGTCCTGAAGGCGCTCGCCGACAGGCGCCTGACGGGTTTCCAGGACACGGTGGAAGGCAGCGACAACCGCACCTTGTACCGCGTGCGCATCGGCCCCTATGCCACCCGAGAGGATGCCGAGGCCGCGCGCGTCGTGGCGGCGGCGGTGAATCCACAGATCGATGTCCGCGTCATCGTGCTGGACGCCGATGCGGCCGAGCCCGCGGCACCGGTGGCCACGGCGCCCGCCCCCCGGGACGAGCCTCCTGCACCGGCCGCGCCGGCACCAGGGCCCGCGACGACCGAGCCGGTCGCGGCGACGCCGGCGCCCGCCGCACCGGCGCCCTCGCCCGCGAAGCCGGCGCCGTCGGCGGACACCGTGGGTTTCGCCGTGCAGCTGGCGGCATTCAGCCATGCCGACGAGGCCACCAAACTGCGCGATCGTGCGCGGGCGGCGGGATTCAGCGCCTTCATCGAAACGGTGGACACCGACAAGGGCACCTTGAGCCGCGTGCGGGTGGGGCCGGTCGCCGACCGCGCCGAAGCCGAGGCGCTCAAGGCCCGGGTGGCCGCCCGCCTGGGCATCACCGGCATCGTGCAACCGCACCCCTGATGGCAGCCGCGTCGGGGACAGCCGGATCGCGGACGGGCCTGCGATGACCGCGATCGACTGGGTCCTGCTGGCCATCGTGTTGATGTCGGCGCTGTTCGGCGCGATGCGCGGGCTGGTCGGCGTCATCGCGTCGCTGGCGGCCTGGGTGCTGGGTGGCTGGGCGGCGTTCCGTTTCGGAGGCGACGCCGCGACCCTGCTCGCCGGCGGCGCCGCGCCCAGCACCGGGCAGCTGTTCGCCGGCTACGCGTTGAGTTTCATCGCCGTCATGATCGGGGTCGGCCTGGTCGGATGGCTGGTCAGGAAGCTCCTGCACTCGGTGGGGCTGTCGGGCCTGGACCGGATGCTGGGCCTGCTGTTCGGACTGGTGCGCGGCGGCTTCATCGCCTGCGTGCTGGTGCTGCTGCTGGGCTTCACCTCGCTGCCCCGGGAGCCGGAGTGGCAAGGCTCGCGCCTGGTCCCGCTGGTGATGCCGGGTGCGCGCTGGCTGCAGGCATGGCTGCCGGACTGGGCAGCGCACGAGATCGATTTCAGCGGCGTGGTACCGGCCCTTCCCGGCTTGCAGGGACCCCCCGCTCAGGACACCGAACCCGGTACGGAGCTCCCCGCTCCCGTACCCCAGGCGGCCCCGGCCGCAGAAGCGCAACCCCAGGACTCATAACGATGTGCGGCATTATCGGTATCGTCGGCCATAACGACGTCGCAGCCCAGTTGTACGACGGCCTCACGGTGCTCCAGCACCGGGGCCAGGACGCCGCCGGCATCGCCACGGCCAAGGGCACGCGGCTGCGCGTGCACAAGGGCAATGGCCTGGTGCGCGATGTCTTCGACCAGGCATCGATGCAGCAGTTGCAGGGCAACCTGGGCATCGGCCATTGCCGTTACCCCACCGCCGGCAGCGAGGGCCATGACGAGGCGCAGCCGTTCTACGTCAACTCGCCCTACGGCATCGTGCTGGCGCACAACGGCAATCTCATCAACACCGAGGCCTTGCGCGACGAGGTGTTCGCCGAGGATCGCCGCAACGTCAACACCGAGTCCGACTCCGAGGTCCTGCTCAACGTGTTCGCGCACGAGCTGGATACCCGCAAGGGCCTGAACCCGGACACCGTGTTCACCGCCATCGAGGGCGTGCACCGGCGGTGCGAGGGCGGCTACGCCGTGGTCGCCGCGGTGCTCGGGCTGGGGCTGGTCGCGTTCCGCGACCCCAACGGCATCCGTCCGCTGGTGCTCGGGAAACGCACCCGGGACGGCCGCGACGAATATGCCGTGGCCAGCGAGTCGGTCGCGCTCGACCTGACCGGCTTCCAGCGCGTGCGCGACGTGCGTCCGGGCGAGGGCATCGTCGTCACCGACGACGGCGAACTGCACGAACGCGCCTGTGCCGAGCCGCGCACGCATACGCCGTGCATCTTCGAGTACGTCTATTTCGCCCGCCCGGACTCGATGATGGACGACGTGTCGGTCCACAAGGCGCGCATGCGCATGGGCCAGAAGCTGGGCGAGAAGATCCTGCGCCTGCGTCCGGACCACGACATCGACACCGTCATCCCGATCCCGGACTCCTCGCGCGACGCCGCGCTCGAAGTCGCCCACGTGCTGGGGGTGAAGTACCGGGAGGGCTTCATCAAGAACCGCTACGTCGGCCGCACCTTCATCATGCCCGGGCAGGGCGAGCGCGCGAAGTCGGTGCGCCGCAAGCTCAACCCCATCCCGCTGGAGTTCCGCAACCGCGTGGTCCTGCTGGTGGACGACTCCATCGTCCGCGGCACCACCTCGCAACAGATCGTGCAGATGGCGCGGGAAGCCGGCGCGCGCAAGGTCTACCTGGCCTCGGCGGCGCCGCCGGTGCGCCATCCCAACATCTACGGCATCGACATGCCGACCCGGGAGGAGCTGATCGCCTACAACCGCGACGAGAAGGACATCGAGAAGATCCTGGGCTGCGACTGGCTGATCTACCAGGACCTCGCGGACCTGGAGGAGGCGGTGTCCGGCCCCAAGCACCGGATCGCGCACTTCGATTCCTCGTGCTTCAACGGCGAGTACGTCACCGGGACCGCGGAAGACTATTTCGAGCGCATCAAGCACCTGCGGTCGGACGAAGCCAAGAGCCAGCGCCGGGCCTCGTGAAGCACGGGCGGCCCGGCGTGCGGGGGGCGCAGGCATCCCCATGACATCCCTGTTCGACGTCGCGCGGGACTGCCTCGCGGCCGCTTCGCCGGAGGCCAAGGTGGCGGCCACGCGCTCCGCTGCCGGGGCGTTCGCGCGCGGCGAGCTGGCGATCCCCGCCGATGCGGCGCCACCCGACGCGATCCGCATGCCGGGCCGGCCGGGGCGACCGCGGCTGGTGCACCCGCGCGGCCTGCCGAGGCGCGGACTGGGCTCGGACGAAGGGCGTGCCGCCTTCATCCACGCCATCGCGCACATCGAGTTCAATGCCATCGACCTGGGCTGGGACGCGGTGTATCGCTTCCGCGGCCTGCCCGACGCGTTCTATGCCGACTGGGTGGGCGTCGCCGCCGACGAGGCGCGCCATTTCGACATGCTGCGCGGGCGCCTGCAGGCGCTGGGGTACGACTACGGCGACTTTGACGCGCACAATGGCCTGTGGGAGATGGCCGAGAAGACGGCGCATGACGGACTGGCACGCATGGCCCTGGTGCCTCGCGTGCTGGAGGCGCGCGGCCTCGACGTCACCCCGGGCATGATCGTGAAGCTCCGCGCGCTCGGCGACGACGCCACTGCCGCCATCCTCGAGGTGATCCTGCGCGAGGAAGTGGCCCATGTCGCCGCCGGATCGCGCTGGTTCAACTGGTATTGCGAACGCGCCGGGGTCGCGCCGGCACCGCGTTTCCGCGAACTGCTCGATGAGTATGCGCGGGCGGTGTTGCACGGCCCCTTCAACCTGGAGGCCCGCAGTGCCGCCGGTTTCAGCGACGAGGAACTCGAAGCGCTCGCACGCGCGCTGGACTGAGGCGCCCGTCCCTCCAGCATCCCCGTTTCACATCGCGAAATGGACGGAGGCAGGTCGCCGCGGCCTCAAAGGCCGGCGAGGCGCATGCCGTGCGCATCGGCGCGCAGCACCGAACCCTGTTCGTACCAGTCACCCAGGACGATGCGCTCGGCGCTGGATCCCTCGAGGTCGAGGGTGTGAACGGCGGGGCGATGGGTATGCCCGTGTATCAGCGTGGGGATACCGAAGCGGTGCAGTGTCAGGGCAACGGTCGTGGGCGCGACGTCGGTGATCGTCTCCATCGTGCCCTCGTCCTTCAGGCCCGACTGGTGCCTGGCGCTGGCCTCGCGTGCCTGGCGCGCGAAGGCGAGGCGCGCGGGCAGCGGTTGCGACAGGAACTGCGCCTGCCAGCGCGGATCGCGCACCTGCGCGCGGAACTGCTGGTAGGCCACGTCGTCGGTGCACAGGAGGTCGCCATGCATCAGCAGCACCGGCTTGCCATGCAGCAGGATCACCGAGGGGTCGGGGAGCAGGGTCATGCCGGCGCGGCGCGCATAGTCCGCGCCCAGCAGGAAATCACGGTTCCCATGCATGAAGTACACCGGCACGCCGGCATCGACCAGGGCCCTTATTTCCTCCGCCACGGTGGCGCCGACCTCGGAGGGATCGTCGTCGCCGACCCAGGCCTCGAACAGGTCGCCGAGGATGTAGAGCGCGTCCGCCTGGCGGGCTTCGCCGCGCAGGAAATGGACGAACAGCTCGGTGATGCGGGGGCGCTCGGGGTCCAGGTGCAGGTCGGAGATGAAAAGGGTGGCCATGGGGGAATTGTAGGGGACCGCGCGGACGTCGCCAGTGGGCGCGCGTCGACGAACGCCCGAAGGCTGGCCGCGAGGGCGCCGCGCCCGGTCGCGCCCGGCGCGGGATGTGCTGGCCGGCTTCCGGTAAAATGCGCGATTCCCCGCCTTCCCGAGTCCCGCATGAGCTGCCGCACCCGTTTTGCCCCCAGTCCTACCGGCTACCTGCACATCGGCGGCGCGCGCACCGCGCTGTACTGCTGGCTGGAGGCGCGCCGGCGCGGCGGGCAGTTCATCCTGCGGGTCGAGGACACCGACCAGGAGCGCAGCACCCAGGCGGCGATGGACGCCATTCTGGCGTCGATGGCCTGGCTGGGCCTGGATTACGACGAAGGCCCGTTCTACCAGACCCACCGCCTGGCGCGATACCGCGAGGTCGCCGAGAAGATGGTCGCCGACGGCACCGCGTACTACGCCTACGAGACCCGCGAGGAACTCGATGCCATGCGCGAGGCGGCGATGGCCGAGGGCGGCAAGCCCCGCTACAACGGTGCCTATCGCGACCGCGGCGAGCCGCTGCGCGAGGACCCGAACCGGGTGATCCGCTTCAAGAACCCGCTCGGCGGCACCGTGGCCTGGGACGACAAGGTCAAGGGGCGCATCGAGATCAGCAACGACGAACTCGACGACCTGGTGATCTTCCGCCCCGATGGTTTCCCGACCTACAACTTCGCGGTGGTGGTCGACGACCTCGACATGGGCATCACCGACGTCGTCCGCGGCGACGACCACGTCAACAACACCCCGCGCCAGATCAACATCTACCGCGCGCTGGGCGCCGAGGTGCCGCATTTCGCGCACCTGCCGATGATCCTCGACCCGGAGGGCGCCAAGCTGTCCAAGCGCACCGGCGCGGCCGACGTCATGCAGTACCGCGACGCAGGCTACCTGCCGCACGCGCTGCTCAACTACCTCGTCCGGCTGGGCTGGTCGCACGGCGACCAGGAGATCTTCTCGATCGAGGAGATGACGCGCCTGTTCGACCTCAAGGACGTCAACGCCAAGGCCTCGCGGCTCGACCCGGCCAAGCTCGGCTGGCTCAACCAGCAGTACCTCAAGGCCGACGATCCGGTGGCGGTGGGGCGGCACCTGGAGTGGCACCTGCTCGACCAGGGCTACGACCTCGCGCGCGGCCCCGCGCCGGCCGACATCGTCGTGGCCCTGCGCGATCGCGTGCAGACCCTGAGGGAGATGGCCGAGCGTGCAGGGGTCTGGTTCACCCCGCTGGCCGAGTACGACGACGCGGCGGTCGCCAAGCACCTGACCGACAAGGCGCGTGCCCCGCTGGCCGAAGCGCGCACCCGGTTGGCCGCACTGGCGGACTGGAACGCCGAGGCCATCGGCGAAGCGCTGCAGGCGACCGCGACGGCGCTGGAGATCGGCATGGGCAAGGTCGCCCAGCCGATGCGCGTGGCGATCACCGGCACCCAGGTCAGCCCGGACATTTCGCACACGGTGTACCTGGCCGGGCGCGACGAAGCCCTCGCGCGGATCGACGCGGCGCTTGCAAAACTCCCCGCCGGGCCCTAGATCAGGGACATGAGCGCGCCGCACGCCTGCACCGACCCCAAGCACCACGTCCATGACGCGGCCGGCTTCGTGCGCGAGGTGGAGCTCCAGTGCGAACGACGCGGACTGCGGCTGACGCCCATCCGCGCCCACGCGCTGCAGCTGATCGCGGATGCCGGCCGACCGATGAAGGCCTACGACCTGCTCGACCAGATGAAGGCCACGCACGACGCCGCGGCGCCGCCGACCATCTATCGCGCGCTCGACTTCCTGCTCGAGCACGGCTTCATCCACAAGCTGGCGTCGATCAACGCCTTCGTCGGCTGCCACCATCCCGGTGCCGAGGCGCACGCGGTGCCGTTCCTGATCTGCGACCAGTGCCAGTCGGCGACCGAGCTGGAGGACGAGGACATCGTCGCCTCGTTGGATCGCCGCGCGCGCGCGCTGGGCTTCGTGCCGCAGGCGCAGACGCTCGAGGTGCATGGCGTCTGCGCGGAATGCGCGGGCGGGGCGCAGCACGGCTGACTCCGCCGGGAAGCGCGCGCAGCCTCCGCTTCAGTAGCCCTGCACGGCGTCCTGCATCTCCGGCTGGAAGTCCTTGCCGACGCAGTCGGCACGGCGGTTCCTGATCGCCTTTTCCGTGCAGGTGTCGCGGCCGCCGAACAGCCCCAGGGCAATGCGCGCCACCAGGTGGTCCTCCTTCAGTTTCTCGATGGCGTCCCCGTCGGTGGCCCAGTCGTCCTCGAAGCGCGTCGTCCGCGGGTCCAGCCCGGAGGGCTGGCCGGTCACCCCGTTGGAGCGCCCGAAGTCGATGTCGACGTAGTCATCGGGGAGCTGCAGGTCCCTCGCCGCCGGGCGAGGCAATTCAACGACCACGAGTGCGCCGGTGGACGCGTGCGCGCGAGGACGCGCGCCCGCGTCGCCGGTGTCCGTCGGCGTCGGCGTCGGCGCCGGCGCGCGGGTCCGGGTCGGGCGCGCGGGAGGCAGGGGGACCGGGCTCGCGGCGGTCGGCCGACGGATGAAATACACCAGGGTGGTGGCGTCCCCCGCTTGAGGCTGCCGGGGCAGCGTCGGACGCGTGGTCAGCAGCCATGCGAGGGCCGCGACGTGGAGCAGGACGACGCCGGTGGCGATCCAGGCGCGTTCATCGCGGGCGAGGGGGACAGGAACGGTTCGGGGCATCCATGCACCTGGTCTGTCGAAGGCGCGGCGATTCTGGCGCGGAATGCCGATGCGTTGCGTTAGGAATCCGTTCCGGTTTCGTTGGTCGGGCTGGCTAGGGGAGGCTGGCGGTCCAGGTGCCCACGTACAGGCCGACGCCGAACACGGCATGCGTCGCCAGGCTGCGCAGGCGTGCCTTGCCCGGCGACGGCGCCCGCGATGCGGCGACACCTAGGCCCATGCCCGGCTGCATCAGCAGGAAGGGCATGACGACCGTGGCCAGGCCCATCGCGAGGCAGGGCAGGAACGAAGGCGCTTGCGTCCACGCCGGTCCCATGACCCGCATCAGCGTGGCGGCGAACACGATGCCGGTGGCGTAGTGCAGGCTCCACCCCAGCAGGCGCTCGCCGCGGACCGGCGCGGCGCGGGCGATGGACGCATGCACGAATCGGCCGTGCCGCATGTGCCCGATCCAGCGCCCCGCCATCGCCCAGTCGAGCGATGGCACGCCGGACAGGCGCCGCAATGCCAGCGACCACAGGTCGAGCAGGGCCGTCGCCACTACCCCGGCGACGACCGCCTGGCCGAGCATGTGTCCGTATCCGCTGATGGCCTTCGACCTCAGAAGAACGCGCGCACGCCGAACGCGACGCCACGCCCGGGCAGGGGCGCCAGGTCCTTGAGGAAGGAGCTGTGCACGCGGGCTTCCTCGTCGAGGAGGTTGCTGCCGTCCAGGAACACTTCCCATGCGCCGCCGGACGCGGTATCGAGGTGCCAGGCCAGGTGCGCGTCGACCAGGGTGTAGCCGGGCGTCGGCGTCTCGCCCGCGGCGACGTCGTCCTGCTCGGCGTAGCGGATCGCGCCCAGCGACGCGCGCCAGGCATTGCGTTCCCAGCGCAGCTCGCCGCCCAGGCGGGCGGGCGAGATCCGCGGCAGGTTGCCGCCGCGGGCCAGCGTGACGGTGTAGTCGTGGTTGTGATCGCCATGCGGGACCGCGATGTCGATCTCGCGCGTGCCGCTGCCGGTGAGTTCGGCATCGACGATGTCGCCGAACAGGCGCGCGTCCCAGCGGCCGCTGTCATTCTCGGCGAAGGTCCAGTTGGCTTCCGCCTCGGCGCCGTTGAAGCGCGCGTCGTCCTGCGTCCAGGCACGCACCGGGCCGCCGTCGTCGATGCCGGTCCCGGCCAGGTAGATGAAATCGTCGTACTGCACGTGGTAGATCGACGCGCCCAGCTTGAAGGGCCCCTGGTGCCAGTGCAGGCCAAGCTCGACCCGGTTGGCGGTTTCCTTCCGCAGGTCCGGATCGCCCAGCTCCACGCTTCCGGTGGCGACGTGCAGGCCGTTGGAGTACAGCTCCTCGGCCACGGGCGTGCGCTGCGCGTGGTCGAGGCCGAGCGACAGGTGCATGTCGGGGTTGAGGTTCCAGCGCATCGACGCCGACAGGCTGGTGGCATCGAAGGTGCGGTCCGGCCCGATGGCGCGGGCTTCGTCGACGTCGATGCGGTTGCGGTCGTGGCGCGCGCCGAGCTCGAACTTCAGCGGACCGGCCTCGCGCTGGCCGATCCAGAAGATCCCGGTGTCGCGCGTCGCCGAGGCCGGCACGAACGCCTCGTCGCCGATGGCGCGGAAGTCGCGGTCCGCCCACTGCAGGCCGATCGCGCCGTCCCAGCCGAGCAGTGGGTGATGGGTCAGCTCGAAGCGGGCCTCGGTGCTGTCGTTGTCGAAGACCGTGCCCACTTCGTCGCCTTCGAACTCGGTGTGGGTGTATTCGGTGCGGGCGACCTTGAGCCGCATCGAGGCGAAGGGCCCGATGTCGTCGATGCCACCGCGCAGTTCGCCGCGGCGCTGGTCCATCACGATGGTGACCGGCCCTTCCTCTTCGTGCCCTTCGTCATCGTGGTCATGGTCGTGGTCGTCGTGGTCATCGTGGTCATGGCCGTCTTCCCCGCCGTGCGAATGCCCGGGCACGCCGTAGCGGCTGTTGAACAGGCTGTAGCCAAGGCCGATGAATCCGCGATCGCCCACCCAGGACACGCCCAGCGCCGCGGCATCGGTGCGCAGGGCGCTGTTGGGCAGGGTGCCGCTGGCGCCTTCCTCGTCGTGGTCGGCGTCGGCCTCGTGCGCGTGTTCGCTTTCGGCGTGGCCGGGGATGTCGTAGTCACCGGTCTCGCGATGCAGGGCATCGACATGGAAGACCAGGTGGCCGTCCGACGACGTGCCGTCCAGGCGGGCCATGCCGGTGCGCTCGTCGTTGACGGTGCCGCCGCGCAGTTCGGCGCGGCCTTCCAGCGGCGCGTAGGTGGCTTCCTCGGGGATGCGGCCGTCGACCACGTTCACCGCGCCGCCGATCGCGCCGCTGCCGTAGAGCAGGGTGGCCGGACCCTTCAGCACTTCGACCTGGTTGGCGAGGAAGGGCTCGATGCTGACGGCGTGGTCGACGCTCACGGTGGATACGTCGCCCGCGCCGAGCCCGTCGCTGAGCACCTGCACGCGGGCGCCGTCGAAGCCGCGCACGATCGGTCGGCCGACCCCGGGACCGAAGTACGAGGACTGCACGCCGGGCAGCCTGGACACGGTCTCGCCCAGCGAGTTGGCCTTGGCCTCGTCGAGCCGTTCGCCGGCGAGCACTTTCACCGGACGGGTGAGTTCTTCGGCGGTGGAGGCCAGCGGGCTTGCCCGGACCTGGACCGAATCGAGGTCGACCGCATCGTGCTCGTGGGTGGGCGCGGGTTCCTCGGCATGGGCGAGCGGCAGGGCCAGGGCGAGGGCCACGACGAGCGGGAGGCGGCGGTGCCGGCGGCTGAACGGAGCTGTATTGGGCATGGGCATCGGGGAGGGGATCGGCTAAAGTGGCAGCAGGAAGTTACGGAATGTTATATTATAACAATCCGATGTCCAGCCCCTCCCATTCGTCATGGTCATGTCGCCTCCCTCTCCCCGCCACCGCCTGCTGGATCGCCTCGGTGCCCTGGGCTCCCTGGCATGTGCGGTCCACTGCGCCCTGTTGCCGCTGCTGATCGCCGCATTGCCGACCCTCGGCATATCGGGCTGGTTCGACGACGGCTTCGAGCTGGCCTTCGTGGTGTTCGCGACCTGCCTGGGCCTGTTCACCCTGGTCTGGGGCTACCGCCGCCACCGCGCGGTACGGGCCCTGTCGCTGCTGGTGCCCGGCCTGCTGGTCCTGTGGATCGGCGTGCTGTACGGCCCCCTGCACGACAGCGTGTTGCCGCATGCCGTGGCGATGACCTTCGGCGGCACCCTCGTCGGCCTGGCGCACCTGGCCAACCTGCGCCTGAACCACGGCCACGTCCACGACGCCAGCTGCTCGCATTGACCGGTCGGATGAACGGACGGCGCTGGCGCGGTCCGCGCGCATGGTAGAATTCGCGACCTCGCGACGTGACCGAGTGTCCACCCGTCCGCCCGAGCGGCATGGGTTTCGATAGATTCTTTTCTAAAGTTCCAGGAGCAAGAACATGGGTAAGGGCGACCGCAAGACCGCCAAGGGCAAGCGCTACAACTCCAGCTACGGCAACGCCCGTTCGCATACGGCGGTGACCAAGGCGACTGGTGCGGCTTCCGCGCCCGTTGCCAAGAAGGCCACCAAGGCGACCAAGGCGCCGGCCAAGAAGGTCGTGGCCAAGAAGGCTGCCGCCAAGGAGTGAGCGCCCCGCGCCTTCCGTGGTACCGGAAAGCCCCGCGATCGCGGGGCTTTTTCTTTGTGCGCGTATGGGCGGCAGTCCCGGCTTCGGGGGGGGGCGTGGCTTCGTAGCTCCGTAGCCCGCGCAGGACCGAAGGCCGCGCCCGGGACGCCGTCGGCACGCCTTCCCCTTCCCCGCGTTCGCCGGGATGACCAGCGAAACAGGAACCTCCGGCTCGCGAGGGGGCCGGAACGCGACGTCGTGTCCCGCCCCGGTCCGATCAGCCGACCCGGCGGCCCCCGGCATAGGTTCCCAACGCGAGCCGTCCGCCCAGCCAATAGCTCAGTTCGGCCGGGTGGCGGATGTCCCATAGCGCGAAGTCCGCGCGGGCGCCCGAGCGCAGCACGCCCCGGTCGTGGAGGCCCAGGGCATGGGCGGCGTTGACGGTGGCGCCGCGCAGGCTTTCCTCCGGGGTCAGGCGGAAGTGCGCGCTGGCCAGTTGCATCGCCTGCCGCAACGACATCAAGGGGGCCGTGCCCGGATTGCAATCGGTGGCGACGGCCATGGCGACGCCGTGCTCGCGAAACGCCGCCAGTGGTGGCAGCCGGGTCTCGCGCAGCACGTGGAAGGCGCCCGGCAGCAGTACCGCGACGACGCCCGAGGCGGCCATCGCGCGCACGCTGGCTTCGCTGCTGTACTCGACGTGGTCGGCCGACAGGCCCGCGAATTCGGCGACCAGGCCGGCGCCGCCGAGGTCGCTCAACTGGTCGGCGTGCAGCTTGACCGGCAGTCCCAGCGCACGCGCGGCCTCGAACACGCGCCGCGTCTGCGCGGGCGAAAAGCCGATCCCTTCGCAGAAGGCATCGACGGCGTCGACCAGGCCTTCGGCATGCAGGCGTGGCAGCCATTCCACGACGGCCTCGACATACGCATCCGGACGATCGGCGAACTCCGGGGGCAGCGCGTGCGCCGCCAGGTACGTCGTGCGCACTCCGATCCCCATCGCTTCGCCGATGCGACGCGCGACGCGCAGCATCTTGCGTTCGTTGTCGAAGTCCAGGCCGTAGCCCGACTTGATCTCCAGCGTGGTGGCGCCATCGGCGACCAGTGCGCGGGCGCGCGGCAACGATTCGCGCAGCAGCCCGTCTTCGTCGAGGGCGCGCACGGCGCGCACGGTGGACAGGATGCCGCCCCCGGAGCGGGCGATGTCCTCGTAGCTCGCGCCCTGCAGGCGCATCTCGAATTCGCGCGCGCGGTCGCCTGCGAACACCAGGTGGGTGTGGCAATCGACCAGGCCGGGCGTGATCCAGCCACCGGTTTCGATGACCTGGTCGGCGAGCGCGCCGGCGTCGCCGGGGAGACCACTTCGGGGCCCCACGTAGGTGAGCAGCCCGTCCTTCCAGCCCAGCGCGCCGTCGACGACCTCGCCATAGCCGCGTTCGGTGTCCAGCGTCGCCAGCGACGCGCCCAGCACCAGGCCGTCCCAGCGGCGTGAATCGTCGAGGGGGGTGTCGGCGTCAGTCATCGCGTGGAGGAGCCTGCATGTGGGGCGCCAGCCGCTTCGCCAGGGCCTTGTATATCGGCGTGGGGCAGCAGAGGTTGGAGCACGCGCGTGCCAGCAGCACGGTCGCCAGGATGGGCAGCATCATTTCGTGGTTGTCGGTCAGCTCGATCGAGATCACCGCCGACGTCAGCGGCGCCTGGGTCACGCCGGCCAGGTAGGCACACATGCCCAGCAACACCACGGCCGAGGGATCGACGCCGGGGAACAGGTGGGACAGGTTGTCGCCCAGTCCGGCGCCCACGGCGAGCGCCGGCGAGAACAGGCCGCCGGGGATGCCGGCGATGTACGACACCAGGTTGGCGAAGAACTTGGCGATGCCGAACTCGGCGCCCGGCGACGCGCTGCGCAGCAGCAGCGCATGCGCCTGTTCGTAGCCCGTGCCGAACACCGTGCCGCCCAGGGCGATGCCGAGCAGGGCGAGGGCAAGCCCGCAGGCGGTCGAGAACAGCACCGGATGCGCGCCGCGCATGCGCCCCAGCCAACGTGGCCTGCCATCCGCGGCGGCGACGACGATGCGCGCGAACAGGCCCCCGAGCACGCCGCAGACCACGCCACAGGCGAGGATCGCCAGCCAGCCTTCGCCCAGCGGGATGCGCGCGGCGATATGGCCGAAGTAGGCGTAGTCGCCCAGCAGGCCCATCGACACCACGCCGCCGACGATGACCGCCGTCAACAACGTGCCGGAGAAGCGTTGCTCGAAGGCGCCGCTCAGTTCCTCGATCGCGAACACCACCCCGGCCAGCGGCGTGTTGAACGCGGCGGCGATGCCCGCGGCGCCGCCGGCCAGCAGGAAGCGCGACGCCTGGTAGGGGTCGCTGTAGCCCATCCGGCGACCGATGGCGTGCATGATCCCGGCGCCCACGTGCACCGTCGGCCCCTCGCGGCCCACCGAGGCCCCGCCGAACAGGGCCAGGATGGTGAATCCCATCTTGCACAGCGACACCCACAAGGACAGCTGGGCGGCGCGGAAGTCGTCGCGGGCGAGTTGCAGGGATGCGATCACCTGCGGGATGCCGCTGCCGCGGGTGGGCGCGAGCTTGCCACGCGTCGCCCAGGCGAGGATCGCGAACGACAGGGGCGTCAGCAGCAGCGCCCACCACGGCGAGTGGGCCGTGACGGCCAGGAAGCTGCGGTACGCGGCGTCGCCCACCTTGGCGAACACGATGGCCGCCAGCGCGACCGCCACGGCGCCGCCCCACAGCGCGATGCGCCTTTTCCAGGCTTCGCGTGACCAGAGCTGGGCCGGGCCCGTTTCGTCCGGGTCCGGCGTCGGGGGAGCACTTGGGGTCATCGCCCCATTGTAGTCCATGCGTGCCGGTCGCCAGCGTGACGCGTCCGCGCGACAATCGACCCTGCGGGCCTGGCAATGACGCGCGGCCCCTCGACGAGGAACGACATGAGCACACGCGCGATTCCCGATGGAACGCTCTGGACCCCCGATGGCTGGCAGGCGGGCCGCCGCGTGCAGGTCGACGCAAGGGGCCGGGTGGAGGCCGTGGTGGCGGGACGCGATCCGGGTCGACGCGTGGTGCCGGGCATCGCCAACCTGCATTCGCACGCATTCCAGCGCGCGATGGCGGGGATGGCCGAGCGCCAGACCGACCCCGCCGATTCGTTCTGGACCTGGCGCGAGACCATGTACCACTTCGCGTCGAGGTTCTCGCCCGACACCTTGTACGCGGTCGCCTCCCAGTTGTATGCCGAAATGCTGGAGAGCGGCTACACCCGCGTGTGCGAGTTCCACTACCTGCACCACACGCCCTCGGGCGGTGCCTACCGGGATCCGACCGCCATGTCGCAGGCCCTGGTGTCGGCCGCGCGCGACACCGGCATCCGGATGACCCTGTTGCCGGTGCTGTACATGCGCGGCGGTTTCGATGGCCGCGACCTGGTCGAGCGCCAGCGACGCTTCGGCCATGACGTGGACGACTACCTCGCCCTGGTCGATCGCCTGTGCGAGGACGCCAGCGACACGCTGCACGTGGGCTGCGCGCTGCACAGCCTGCGCGCCGTTCCCCCCGACGCGATGGCGACCGTGCTCGACGCGTTGCCGCCGGCCATGCCGGTGCACGTGCACATCGCCGAACAGGTCGCCGAGGTGGAGGAATGCATCGCGGTGCGCGGTGCGCGGCCCGTGGCGTGGCTGCTCGACCACGCCGACGTGGACGCGCGCTGGACGCTCGTCCATGCCACGCACCTGGACGATGGCGAAGTCGCGGGCATCGCCCGGAGCGGCGCCACGGTGGCCCTGTGCCCGACCACCGAGGCCAACCTCGGCGATGGCCTGTTCCCGCTGCGAGGCTATCTCGATGCCGGTGGCAGCTGGGGCATCGGCTCGGACTCGCACATCTCGGTGTCCCCGGTGGAGGAACTGCGCTGGCTGGAGTACGGCCAGCGGCTCGCCACGCGACGCCGCAACATCGCCGTCGATGGCGCGACGCCGAGCGTCGGCGAGACCCTCTTCAAGGGCGTGGCGGCCAGTGCGTCGCGTTCATCGGGACACGCGGGCGGCTGCTTGCAGGCGGGCGGATGTGCCGACGCGGTCGTGCTGGACATGCATGCGCCACAACTGATGGGCGCGACCGATGCCGACGTGCTCGATCGATGGCTGTTCAGCGGCAATCGCAACCTGGTCGACGAGGTGTACGTCGGCGGCCGTCGCGTGGTCGACGGCGGGCGCCACCACGATCGCGACGCCATCGCCGGCCGCTATCGCGACGCGCTCGCATCGCTGATGCAGGCGTGAGCGCCGGCCGCGGACGGTTCGTCGCGGCAGGCCCGGCTTCATCCGGCCGGAGCGGGGGTTCGTCGCAGAGCACGGAAACGGGACACGACCCCATGCAGGCTGGCGGGGTCCAGAAAGGAGACCCGACCATGACCCCACGTGCCACCCGCTCGCTTTCCCTGTGCATCGCGGCCATTGCGCTGGCCGGCAGCGCCTGCGCGGCGCCGACGCCCGAAACCGACATCGATGCCGGCCTGCAGTCCACGGTCGAGAAGCGCCTGCTGGGCGACCGCAGCGGCGCGTGCCTGGCGGTCGGGGTGGTCGACGTCGGCCGTGATGGCGCCACCGCCACCGCGCCGCGGTTCCGCCGCGCCTACGCCTGCGCGGATGGCGATACGCCGCTGCGGATCGGTCGCAACAGCGCCTTCGAGATCGGTTCGGTCAGCAAGACCATGACCGCCACCCTGCTGGCCGGCCTGATCGAACAGGGCAAGGCCAGCCTCGACGATCCGCTGGCCGCCTACCTGCCCGGGGACACGGAGGTGCCGGCATTCGAGGGACAGCCGATCCTGCTCCGGCACATCGTCACCCACACCAGCGGGCTGCCCGCCTTGCCGACCGGCCTGGACGTCGCCGATCCGACCGATCCGTATGCCGCGATGCAGCCGTCGCAGCTGCTCGAAGCGCTGGGGCGCAGCCGACTGGCGCAGGCGCCGGGGACGACGTTCGCCTACTCGAACTTCGCCTCCATGTTGCTGTCCTATGCCGTCACCCGTCGCGCGGGCGACGAGCTCGAAGCGCTGCTCGAGCGCCAGCTGTTCAAGCCGCTGGACATGGACGGCGCCTACGTGGCCACGCCGCCGGAAGGCATCGTCGAGGCCAGCGGCCACATCCCCAACGGCGATGTCGTGCCCGCCTGGCATTTCGACGACGCACTCGCCGGCGTGGGCGGCGTACGCGCCACCCTGGACGACATGCTGCGCTACGCCGCGGCCGAGCTGGGCGTCGCACCGGCGCCCTTGTCCACCGCGATCCAGCGTACCCAGGCGCCGATCGCCACCGCCTCGGGGCAGGCAATCGCCATGAACTGGATGCTGGCACCCGTGGACGGACGCACCGTGCTGGCGCACGAGGGCGGTACCGGCGGATTCTCTTCGCTCGTCGCGGTCGATCGCGAACGCGGTCGCGGCGTGGTGATCCTGTCCGATACCGCGCTCACGGCGCTGGGCGGACTGGGTGGGCTGGGCATGCATCTGGTCGACCCTTCGCGGCCCCTGCCTTCGCCGCGCCGGAGCGAGCCCGCCCCGGAGGCCCTGATGGATGCCCTGGTCGGCGAGTGGCAGCTCGAAGGCGGCCCGGCGATGACGGTGCGCCGGAATGGCGACGCACTGGAAATCCAGGCCGTCGGCCAGCCCGCGTTCGAGATGGGCCATGACAGCGCCGGCGACTTCCATCCGCTTGCATTCGATGCGCTGATGTCGCCCATCGAACAGGCCGACGGCACCCATGCCTTCGTCTGGCGCCAGGGCGGCGGGGTGATGCCGGCGCACCGTATCGAGGCCGGTGCCGCGGCGCCGCCGACCCTCCCGGCGGCCGCCTTGGCCGAGTACGAGGGACGTTATCCGCTCGCGCCGAGCGACATGGTGCTGGCCGTGGACGTCCGCGATGGCGTGCTCCATGCGCAGGCCACCGGGCAGGGGGCGTTCCCCCTGGTACCGGCGGGCGAGGACGTGTTCAAGGCGGCTTCGTTCGGCATCGAGATCCGTTTCCAGCGCGATGCCACCGGCGCGGTCTCGGGCCTGGCGCTGCACCAGGGCGGCAACGTGCTGGGCGGTGGACGGCTCCGTCCATGAAGCGTCCGGGCGGCGGTGACAGTCATTACGCGCTGGGCAGTGCGCTGCCCGCCGACGTGCTGGTGGGTGGGAACACCGTGTGGGGGCGCTACCGCCAGTATCCCGTCTTCAGCCTCCCCTGGTTGCGCGGCCGGAGCCTGGTGTTCGCGGTGGTGATCACCGCGTTCGCCGCCGTGGCGGCCTTCGGGTCGGGATTCGCCACGCGCGACTACGGCATGGGCCTGCTGGCGGGCGCGCACCTGTTCGCCGCGTTCCTGCTGATGGCCACCGCCGGACCCGCGCTCGCGACCTGGGTGCGCTACCGTCGCTGGCCGATGGCCCGCGAGCGCAAAGCGGTGGTCCTGGCGGTCGTGGCCGGCATCGTCGTCAGCTATTTCGTCGACCAGTGGGCCTCGGCCCATGTCAATGCATCCGTCGGCGCGGCGATGCGAGACGCCGGCACGTCGCTGCCCCGGTCGCCCGCTGCATCGGACCTGGAGCGTGGCGTCGCCCTGGCCGTCAACCTGGCGGCGCTGGGGGTCGTCTACGGCCTGTTCGGCGGCGGGCTGTCGCTGCGCGCCTACTTCAGCGAACAGCGACGCTGGCAACAGGCCCGCCAGCGCGACGAGATCACGCGCCTGCAACAGGCCCGCCACGACAGCGACCTGCGCCTCGGCGCGCTGCAGGCGCAGGTCGAGCCGCACTTCCTGTTCAACACGCTCGCGTCGGTGCGCGCGCTGGTACGGCAGGATGCCGGCAAGGCCGAACAGACCCTCGATGCCCTGGTGGACTACCTGCGCGCGACGATCCCGCGCCTGCGCGAAGGCGAGCGTGGCGCGATGTCCACCCTCGGCCAGCAACTGGGCGTCTGCGAGCGCTACCTCGAGGTGATGCGACTGCGGATGGGCGGACGCCTGCGCTGGTCGGTGGAGGCGGACGAGGTCGCGCGCGCCAGCGCGTTCCCGCCCCTGGTGCTGATCACCCTCGTCGAGAACGCCATCAAGCATGGCGTGGAGCCCTTGCGCGGTCCGGGCGCGGTCGAGATCGTGGCCGTCATCGACGGCAACTGGCTGCAGGTGGAGGTGCGCGACACGGGCGTGGGGCTGCAGCCGGGCGTGGGCGGCGGCGTCGGCCTGGAGAACGTGCGCGAACAACTGCGGGTCCGTTACGAAGACCGGGCGAAGATGACCCTGCGCAGCGCGCCCGGGGGCGGCACGGTCGCCGGACTTCGCCTGCCCCTCGACACCGGCGCCTGAAACCGGAACCCTGCATGCCATGCCGATGAGTCCACGCCCACCCGTCGTGATGATCGCCGAGGACGAAGCCCCGCAGCGGGCGGCGCTGCTGGCGATGCTCGCCGGGGCCTGGCCCGCGCTCGGCCATATCCACGCCTGCGAGGACGGCGTCGAGGCCTTGCAGGTCGTCGCGGAGATGCGGCCGGACATCGCCTTCCTGGACATCCGCATGCCCGGCGTCAGTGGACTGGACGTGGCGCGCGCGGTGGTGGCGTCGGGCGGGCGGGTGGTGTTCACCACCGCCTACGACGAATACGCGATACGTGCGTTCGAGACCGGCGCGATCGACTACCTGCTGAAACCCGTGGCACCGGACCGGCTGGCGGGGACCGTCGAGCGTCTTCGCGAGCACTGGGCGAGCCGGACGCCAGGGGACCTGCAGGCGCGCGTCGACGAGCTCGAGGCGCGCCTGCGTCCGCGGGGTAGCCGGCGGATCCGCTGGATCAGTGCCAGCGTTGGCGACAGCGTGCGCATGATCGGCATCGACGACGTGCTGCTGTTCCAGGCCCGCGACAAGTACGTCCGCGTGGTGACCGCCGACGACGAGGCGGTGATCCGCACTCCCGTCAAGGAGTTGTTGGCCGGGCTCGACCCGGATGTGTTCTGGCAGGTGCACCGGGGCGTGGTGGTGCGGGTCGCGGCGATCGACCGGGTGCGCAAGGACGAACTCGGCAAGTGGCGGATGTCCCTGCGCGGGCGGGACGGAACCTTGCCCGTCAGTGCGGCCTTCCTGCATCGCTTCCGGGGGATGTGAGGAGGTCCCCGGGGCACGGCCTCATGCCGCGAAGAGGTCGCCCGGGGTCGAGGATGCCGGCAGCGCGCCTTCGAGTTCGAGCAGGAAACGCTTGGTCGGCAGGCCGCCGCCGAAACCGGTCAGGGCGCCGTCCGCGCCGATCACGCGATGGCAGGGAAGCACGATCGGCAGCGGATTGCGGCCATTCGCCGCGCCCACCGCGCGGGTGGCCGTCGGATGGCCGATGTGCGCGGCGAGTTGGGCGTAACTGCGGGTCTGGCCATACGGGATCGACGCCAGTGCATGCCAGACGGCCTGCTGGAACCCGGTGCCGCGGGGCGCGAGCGGCAGGTCGAAGGCCTTGCGGCGGCCATCGAAATAGCCGTCGAGCTGCGCGGCGGTGGCGTCCAGCAGGGGATGGTCGCCGTGCCGCCAATGGGGGCCGCGCGGCACCGGATGGCGCTGCGCATCGAACTCGATGGCGTGCACGCCGGCGTCCGACGCCGCGAGCAGGAGCGGACCGACCGGACTGTCGTGCAGGCGGAACAAAACGGTGGGCGAAGTGGTCATGTGGAGGGCCTCCGTGTGCGGGCGTTGCGTGCGGCCGGGGATGGGGGCTTGGCCGCCGGGGGTGGAGCCTCGGCGACGGCCTTGTCGCTGGCGCCGCGCCACAAGTGGATGACGGCGTAGGCGCGCCATGGCCGCCACGCCTCGGCCCGCGCGCCCAGCGCGCGTGCGCTCATGCGCGAGCCATCGCCCGGCAGCATCTTCTGCAGGACGAGGTCGTCGGCCGGGAAGGCATCGGGATGGCCGAGCGCTCGCAGCGCGACGTAGTGCGCGGTCCACGGGCCGATGCCGGGCAGGGCGGTCCAGCGTTCGACGAACTCATCCAGGGTCTGCTCTGGGCGGAAGTCGACGTCGCCATCCAGCAGCGCCCGGGCGAGCGTCTGCAGCGTCCGGGCTCGCGCGCCGGTGAGTCCGATGCCGGCCAGGTCGGCATCGGCCAGTGCGGCGGGGGTGGGGAACAGATGCTCGAGACCCTCGGCCAAGGGGATGTCCAGTGGCGTGCCGAAGCGTCGGGCGAGGCGGGCGGTGACGGTGCGCGCGGCGGCGACGCTGATCTGCTGGCCGATGATGGCCCGCACGGCGATCTCGAAGCCGTCCCATCCGCTCGGCAGGCGCAGGCCGGGGCGACGCCGCAGCAGTGGACGCAGGCGCGGGTCGGTGCCGAGGGCGTCGGTGATCACGCCGGGGTCGGCATCGAGGTCGAACATGCGGCGGATGCGGCCGACCACCGCCTGCAGTTGCAGGGGCGGAACGCCGTGCAGTTCCAGTTTCAGCGCCGGCTCCGCATCGGGCCAGGCGCTGAGCCGGAGCCACCCGGGGCGGCCATCGGGCGTAATGGGTGCGATCACCCGCCGATAGCTGGCCGACGAGGCGACTTCGACGCCGGGCAGGGCGCGCCCGCCGAGGAAGTCCAGCATCGCCGCCAGGTCGTACGGCGGTCGATACGCCAGTCGCAGCGTGAGCGTTTCGCCGCGCGAGGCGCCCGGGCGCTTGCGCAGCTCGCGCGGCGCCATCCGGTAGGCGTCCTTGAAGGTCGTGTTGAAGCGTCGCAGGCTGCCGAAGCCGGCGGCCATCGCGACATCGGTGACCGACAGGTCGGTCTCGGTCAGCAACTGCTTGGCGAACAGCAGGCGCCGCGTGCCGTGCACGCCTTGAGGCGAGGCGCCCAGCCGGTCGACGAACAAGCGACGAAGCTGGCGCTCGCCCAGGTTGACGCGTTCGGCCAGGGCGGCCACGGGGGCTTCGGCCAGCAGGCCCTCGTCGATCAGCTTGATCGCGCGGGCGACGGTCGCGTCGCCGCGCCGCCAGGCGCCGTCGCCGGGCGCCAGCTCGGGCCGGCAGCGCAGGCAGGGCCGGTAGCCCGCGGCTTCGGCCGCGGCGGCATTGGGGTAGTAGGTGATGTTGCGCGGCCGGGGCGGCGGCGCCGGGCAGACCGGACGGCAATAGATGCCGGTGGTGGCGACGGCGGTGAAGAACAGGCCGTCGAAGCGTGCGTCCCGACTCAGGCGGGCCTGTTCGCAGACCTGCACGTCGGGCAGGCCTTCGGTCGAGGGGCGCGCGGCTGGATGCGGAGGGGACATGCACGCAGGCTAGCACCGGCCACCCGGCGTGACTCGCCGTTTACGGACATCAATGGCGCGGGGTCATTCGCCGTTGCCGGCGTGGCCGTCGGCCGGCGCCAGCGCGGGCAGCAGGGGCGCGATGTCGCCGTCGTTGGCAGCGGGCGGGATGCCCACCAGGCGTGCCAGCAAGGGGTAGACGTCGACGTTGTCGAAGGCCGGCAGCTCGACGCCTTCCCGGAACGCCGGCCCACGGGCGATGAACATGGCCCGCATCGAAGGCAGCGCCGGGTCGTAGCCATGCGACCCCCGGGGTCCGGCTTCGAGGCGTTGCGGCAGCATGTCGGCGGGCAGCGCATCCCAGCCCTCGTCCATCTGGCAGATGATCGGCGGCACGCGCCGGTTGCCGCCGTAGTGCCAGCGTTCGGGCAGGTTGGCCTTCAGCCAGCATTCGTAGTGGTCGTGGCGACCCAGCAGTCGGCGCTGGACGAAGGCCCCGCGGCCGCGCAGCGGCACGATGCCGACCGATTGCCCGTACGACACGACCTTGCCGTCGCGCATCGACACCATGTCCTCCACCGCGACCGCGTGGCCGGGCGCGACCGGTGCCATGCCATGGTCGGACACGACGATCAGGTTGACCCGGTCCAGCAGGTCCCGCGACGCGAGGCCGTCGAGGAGGCGCCCGAGGGTGGTGTCGGCTTCGCGAATGGCCTGGATGGCCTCGGGGGAGAAAGGCCCATGTTCGTGGCCCGCCTTGTCCACCCGTTCGAAATACAGGGTGGCGATGCGGGGACGGGTGGCGCGGGGCTCGGCCAGCCAGCCCAGCACGATGTCGACGCGCTCGTCGAAGGGCATCCCGGCATCGAAGGGCCGCCAGCGCCCCGGGCGCACGCCCTGCACCGCCGCCTCGCTGCCGGGCCAGAACAGCGTCGCGGTCGGCAGTCCCGCCTTCTGGGCGCCCACCCAGATCGGCTCGCCGGCCCACCAGCGTCCATCGCCCACGGCGTCGCGGTTGCTGAGGCGGAAGCCGCCGAGTTCGGCGTCCTCCATGCTGTTGTGGACGATGCCGTGGTGGTCCGGCCGCAGCCCCGTCACCAGCGTGTAGTGGTTGGGGAACGTCAGGGACGGGTACGAGGGATTCATCCACGCCGCGCGCACGCCGTGGTCGACGATGCGCTGCAGGTTCGGGGTGATACCCCGGTCCAGGTAATCGGCGCGGAAGCCGTCGATCGACACCAGCAGCACGGGTGGCCTGTCGTCCGATGGATGCATCGGGGCCACGTCGGGGCTGCCGCCCCCCGTGGTGCAGGCGGCCAGGATCAGCAACAGGGAAAAGAGAACGGCGAGGCGGCGGGTCGAGGCAGGATTCGTCAATCGCATGGGCCCGATGATAACGGGCGGATGTTGCGCGTCATCGCAACCGGCATGACTTTGGTCGCTGGCGAAGGGTCCCGGCCTTGCCGATAGTGGCGGCATCCACCTTCGTGCTCGAGCGGGAGCGTCCCATGACATCGATCCCTGGCCCGGTTCCGGAATCCGCGCGGCATGCCGGGCGCGTCGTGGGCGTCCTGCTGCTGTCCGGGCTGGCGGCGACCGCCGCGGCAGGGGACGACGGGACCGTACCTGCTCCACCTGCTCCCGTGCACGGCGAGGCCGAATGCGAGGTCTGGGCACGCGAGCTGGGGTTCGCCGCGAGCGTGGCCCGCCATGACGCGGAGGCGTTCGCCGACCACGTCGATCCGCAAGCGGCCTTCAACACGAGCCAGGCCCGGCCCCTGCGCGGACGCCAGGCCGTGCTGGACGCCTGGGCCGGGATCATCGCCGGGAACGGCCTGCGACTGGTCTGGTATCCGACCCGGGTGACCATCGCGGCGGTGCCGGACATCGCCTGGTCGAGCGGACCGGCCCTGTACGAGTCCACCGATCCCGATGCCGATCCGCGTTTCCGGCTGGGCGGGTTCCATTCGGTCTGGCATCGCGGTGCGGACGGGACGTGGCGCGTTATGTTCGACGACGGCATTCCCACCCGCCCGGCCAGCGACGCGGACGTCGCCGCGTTCCACGCGGGCCGCCGCGAGGCCTGCCCGCGGTCCTGATCCGCTCAGCAGTCGGGGTCGCGCCCGGTGGCGAAGCGCAGCCCGCGCAACAGGTGGCGACGGTAGACCGGGTCGGCGTACATGGCGCGGGTGTGCCCAAGCCCGGTATACCAGGCGCGTCCACCGCCCATGCGGTGGCACCACGCGATGGGATGGTCGCTGCCCATCGTGCCGCCCTCGTACGCGGATTCGTCGACGGTGGCGATGACGTCGACATCGGCGCGCGGGTTGCGCCGGTAGTTGTAGAGCTCGTCGGTGACCGTCCACGTCGCGCCTTGCGCCAACACCCCCGGCGATTCGAAGCGCACCGGACTCGTCTGCAGGCCTTCGGGATGGCTGTCGAACCAGGCACCGACGAGCTCGCCGTACCACGGCCAGTCGTATTCGGTGTCCGCCGCCGCATGGATGCCCATGTAGCCGCCGCCGTCGCGGACGTAGGACTCGAACGCGGCCTGCTGCGCATCGTCGAGCACGTCCCGCGTGGTGCTGGCGAACACGACCGCGTCGTAGGCTTGCAGGGCCGCAGGCGTGAACGCGCCGGGATCCTCGGTGGCGACGACTTCGATGCCCGCGCCGGCGCCGATCCCGCGCAGCGCGGCGATCGCCTCGGGGATCGAGTCGTGCCGCCACCCGCTCGTGCGGGTGAACACCAGCACGCGGCTGGAGGCGGGCCCGGCCTCCGGCTCCGGCGCACGCGGCGCCCGGCCCGGCGCGCCGCACGCGGCGAGCGTGGCAAGGAGGACGGGGACGAGGATTCCGGATGAACGGCGGCTGTTCATGTAACCAGCCTGCCATACCTGGACTCCCACGGGGTGGGTATAGTCCCGCTGCCGCACGGGGCCGGCATTGGCCAGGCGCGCTGCGACGGTTGGGTGCATGCGAGCGTATACAGGTTTTCGCCCCGGTTCAGGACCCCATGAGGAGCATGACGGCAATGGATGGCATCGGTGACCCCCAACGTTCGCAGCGGCGCTTCGCGCGCGCACTGGCCACTGCCCTGGCAGCGACGGCCGGGGCCATGCTGATCGTAGTGCCATCCGCCCACGCGCAGGCCATCGACGAACCCGGCGTGCACCTGGTCGACCCCGACTATTCCGGCCCCGATGCAACGACCGCACGGGTATCCGCGCCCGTGGCTCCGTCCCCGGATTCGCGGGCGTGCACAAGTGGCCCGCGGCAAACCGCGGACGCAAGCGCGGACGGTTGCGTGGCCCCCACCGGGGCCGTGGTCCGCGAGCGCAAACCCGAATCAGGCGAGCGGTCCGGCCGGGACATGGTCACACCCGTCCGCACGCCCCGCGTGCCCGCACCGGCAGCGGCCAAGCGCAGCCGCTGACGGCCCGGGCGTCGGGCGCGACGTCACGCCCCCGGCATGGCCAGGCCGGACACCAGGCGTTGCAGCGACTGTTCGTAGAACGCAGTGAACGCAGGGGCGTCGAAGTTGAACCGCCCGCTCCGGTAGAGCGCCACCAGGCCATGCGTGTGCGCCCACAAGGTCATGGTGACGTCCCACACGTCGTCCTCGCGCAGCACCCGCGCATCCATCGCGTCGGCCACCGCGTCGGCGACCACGGTCAGCGTCGGCGATCGCCGGGCCTGGAAGTCCTCCGGATAGCGCCGCGCATCGCGGCGCGGCATCGAG
>JAUIJO010000178.1 GCA_030431185.1 Gammaproteobacteria bacterium
ACCAGGGCGATGTTCTCCTGGATGCCGTCGAAGGCCTCCATCTTGAAGCCCCACCAGTCGGCCCAGAGTGCGCCGCAGACGCCTTCCTCGGCCAGGCGGTCGGCGATCTTGTAGGCCTCCACGCCGTGGTGGAAGGCGGCGACCTTGAAGCCGAATTCCTTCGCCAGGTCGAGCATCGTGGTCATCTCGTCGGCGCGGTAGCAGTGGATGTGCACCTGGATGTCGCCATTGATCGCACCGGCCAGGGTGTCGAGCTTGAGGTCGCGCTTGCCGCCGGTCGCCTGGTCGCTGTCGGAGCCTTCGTCGCCGCCCTGCCACCAGTGGCGCTTGCCGCCTTCGTCGGAACCGGACTTGTTCTTGGCCAGGTATTCGGCGGCGTCGATGAAGGCCGCGCGATAGCCGGCGACGTTGCCCATGCGGGTGGACGGCGCGGTCCCGCGGCCGCCATAGACGCGCTTGGGGTTCTCGCCGCAGGCCATCTTCAGGCCCCAGGGTGCGCCGGGGAACTTCATCGCCTGGTAGCTGGTGGCGGGGACGTTCTTCAGCGTGACGCCGCGGCCGCCGACCAGGTTGGCCGAGCCGGGGAGGATCTGCAGCGAAGTGATGCCGCCGGCCAGCGCCGCGGCGAAGCCGGGGTCCTGCGGCCAGACCGAATGCTCGGCCCAGACGTTGGGGGTCACCGGTGATGTCATCTCGTTGCCGTCGCTGTGCGCGCCGACATTGGGACTGGCGTAGACGCCCAGGTGCGAGTGCACGTCGATCAGGCCCGGGGTGACCCACTTGCCGGTCCCGTCGACGACGGTGGCGCCGGCGGCCGACAGGCCCGGCCCGACCGCCTCGATGCGGCCGTCGCGCATCAGCACGTCGGCGCCCTCCAGGCGCTCGCCGGTGCCGGTCAGCACGGTCGCGCCGCGGATCAGTACCGGTGGCGAGGCGATCCGCGCGTAGGTGCTGGGGTAGGGATCGTCGACGAAACGCGACGTGGCCTTGTCGGCGGCGAGCGCCGCGGTCGACGCAAGCGTCGTGGCAAGCGCCACGGCGAGCGCGGCGTTGGTGGGTCGGAACATGTGGTTTCCCCGGGTGTCGTGTTGACAGCCCTTCGACCGTAGACGCCCGCGGGTGGCCTGCCAACCCTGACAAAGGTCATGCCCGTGCCGCCCGGGTCGCAGCGGGGGAGACCCCGACAGGGCACACTAGGCGCCTGAACCGACGGAGCGGTCCTGGAGGCATCGAGCGTGGAACAGATCATCTATCTCATCGTGGGCGCGGCCCTGACCTGGACGTTCTATTTCGTCCAGCGCCGGGTCGAGCGCCGCCGCAGCGTCGACGCGATCGACCGCCACCAGCGCCTGCTCGCGCTCATGCAGGGGCTGGAGACGGCCGATACCAGCCTCGAGGACCTGCGCCGTTTCGAGCACCGCCTGCTCGGGCGCGCGGAGACCGCGGCGCGGATCGCCGACAGCTATTTCACCAAGGCCGAGGAGGTCGCACGCCAGGCCCGCGACGTCGAAGGCAGCGTGCACGGCATCGACCACGAAGCGCTGCAGGCCTTCAAGCAGGCCGACGGCGAGCTGGCCCGCCTGGTCGCGCACCTGCGCCGGCAACTCGATGGCGAGTCCTTGCAGACCTTCGAGGAAGCCCACGCGCGCTGGCTGGACTACCGCGGCCGCTACGCACGCTTCATCGCCGCGTCCTACTCCGGCGGCGCATTGCGACCGCTGATCCACGCGGTGACGCTGGAGAGCGTCACCCTGGCCTGGATCAGCGAGCTCGAGATGCAGCTCGGCGACGAGGATGCCGATGCGGATGCCGAGGCCGACATCGACGGTGACGACGGCGGCGAGCTGGACGCCGGGCTCGACCAGCCCGCCTGAAGCGCGCGTTCGCGCGATGTTCCGTCGCGACTTGCTAGGGTATGCATCCGTTTTTTCCAGAAGCAAAGAGGTGTGTTCGTGAACGTAACCGCGAAGGAAGTCGTCGATTTCTGGCGCGATGCCGGCCCGCAACGCTGGTTTGGCAAGGATGAGACTTTCGACGACATGTGCGAGATGGCGTTCGAGGATGCAATGGAGGATGCCGCCGCCGGCAAGGGCGACGACTGGATGGAAACCGCGGAAGGCGCGCTGGCGCTGATCCTGTTGCTCGACCAGATGCCGCGCAACATCCATCGCGACAGTGCCAAGGCCTACGCCCACGACGCCCAGGCCCGCGAATACGCCGAGCGCGCGCTCGAGGCCGGCTACGACGCCGAGGTCGACGAATCCCTGCGCATGTTCTTCTACCTGCCGTTCGAGCACTCCGAGGACCTGGCCGACCAGGAACGCTCGGTCGAGTTGCACCAGGGGCTGTCGGGCGAGGATGCCGACAAGTGGGCGGTGCTGCACAAGGAGATCATCGAGAAGTTCGGTCGTTTCCCGCACCGCAACGACGTGCTGGGCCGCGAGACCACCCCGGAAGAACAGGCCTGGCTCGACGCCGGCGGCTTCAAGGGCTGAACATCCCCCGGTGCGAGAGCGGGGTGCCGCGCGGAGATCATCGGGGCGCTCCAGCCCCCTCCGTACCCGCGCCACGACCACGCCCCTACATACCGTCATCCCGGCGAACGCCGGGATCCCGCCTTTGGCGTTGTACCCCCGCCAGAACACCGGTGATGGGTATCGCTTCGCTCGACCCATCCTACGGTTCCGGGCATCCGGCCTGACCGCGCGACAGCTTTGTAGGATGGTCTTTGTAGGATGGGTAGCGCGAAGCAAAACCCATCGCCTGCGCGCCCTGCGGGTGCCCGCCGACGGTATGGGCGCCGGTTCGATCCCGCCCAGGCAGCTTGTCGCCCGCCATGGCACCGCGAACCTCCCTGCCGTCATCCCGGCGAACGCCGGGATCCAGCCTTTGACGGTGCACTCCCGGCAGTACGGGTGATGGGGATCGCTTCGCTCGACCCATCCTACGTTCCCTGCCGTCATCCCAGCGAACGCTGGGATCCAGCCCTTGCTTTCGACCTCGCCGTCGACCACCGCCGTGGGACCGTTGGCGAGCAGCAGGCGCGGTGCAATGCGCTTCGCTTATTGCACCCTACGGCCTGACCGCGCGACAGCTTTGTAGGATGGGTCGCGCGAAGCAGAACCCATCGCCTGCGCTGTGCCTCGGCCCGGATGAAAGAAGGCCCGCATGCCAGGGGCATGCGGGCCTCGTGCGTCTCGAAGCGGGGCGCTTCAGTAGCGCGGGATGGAGGCGTCCACGTCGGCCCAGGCGTCGATGCCACCTTCCACGTTGTAGACCTCGCTGAAGCCGAGGCCGCGGAAGTGCTCCGCCGCCTGCGCGCTGCGTCCGCCGTGGTGGCACAGGAAGGCCAGCGGCGTGGCCTTGTCCAGCGCTTCCAGCTGCTGCGCGGCGCCGCCGTCGAGGGTGGAGAACGCGACGTTGACCGAAGCCTGCGCACGCTCGTCGGCCGGGCGGACATCGACCAGGGTCAGGGTACCGGCGGCCACGCGGCCTGCGGCATCGGCTGGGGTGATCGGCTTGACCTTCGGCGGTGCGTTCGGGTTCTCGATCACCAGGCCACGGCCCCGCTCATCGTCCACCCAGTCGATCGACAGGCCATCGGCACGGCGTACGCCGGCCACGTCGAACTGCAGGCGCAGGCCGTCCACGTCCACCGCAATGGCGTTCGGGTCGGCAGGCGCCAGCTGCAGGCGCGTCTGGAAGCGTGCGTCCACCTCGACCTGGACGGCGTAGCCCTCGCCGGCGTTGGCCGCGGCGTCGCGCAGCATCGCCACGGCGGCCGGGGTCACGGTGACCGGGGGCGGGCTGCGGTCCGGTGCCGGCAGGCCGAGCACGCCGTGCAGCTCGCCGGAGTTGACCATCTGTTCGATGATGTCGCTGCCGCCGACCAGGTCGCCGCCGATATAGAGCTGCGGGATCGTCGGCCACTGGCCATAGGCCTTGATGCCCTCGCGGATCTCGGGGTCCGACAGCACGTCCACGTGGGCGTAGCCGCCGGGCAGCAGCGCGCTCAGCGCGCCCGAGGCCTTGGCCGAGAAGCCGCACTGCGGTGCGTTGGGCTCGCCTTTCATGAACAGCACGACGCGGTTCGACTGCAGCAGGGACTCAATGCGCGAACGCACGGCGGGATCGAGGGACATGGCGGGTACCTGTTTGGAAGGGTGTTTCGCTGTGGAGGTGGGGGCGGGGCGGCCGCGACACAAGCCGGCCCGGCCCGCACGCCACGGGTTAGCATGCCGCATGCGCTCTGAAGCCTCCCTGCACCGGCCGCCCCGCCACCCCTGGGCCTGGCTCTGGCCCTTCGCCGCCTCGCAGGTGCTGGCGCTGTCCGTGTGGGCGCTGGCGGGCTGGCGCTGGGGCCTGGCGGCACTGCTGCTCAGCCATCTGGCGGTCGTATGGGGCACGCTGAAGCCGCAGTCGCGCCTGTTCGGCCCGGTGCTGGTGCGCCTGCCGGGCGACGACCACTCGGTGTGGCTGACCATCGACGACGGCCCCTCGGACGAAACCGGCGCGATCCTCGACCTGCTCGACGCCCATGGCGCCAAGGCGACGTTCTTCCTCGTCGGCGAACGCGCGCTGGCACGACCCGATACCGTGCGCGAGATCGTCCGCCGCGGCCATGGCATCGGCAACCACAGCTTCGACCACCCGTCGGCCTGGTTCTGGGCGTTGCCCCCGGCGGCGATGCGCGCACAGATCGATCGCGCCCAGGCAGCCCTCGCACAGACCGCCGGCACGCCGCCGCGCTGGTTCCGTGCGGTGGTGGGCATGGCCAATCCCTTCGTCGGCGCCGCCCTCAAGCGCCACGGCCTGGCGCGGGTCGCGTGGAGCGCCCGTGGCTTCGATGCGGTCGAAGCGGAACCGGCCAAGGTGGTCGCGCGGATCGAGCGCGACCTGCGCCCCGGCGCCATCGTCCTGCTGCACGAGGGCGCCAAGCATGGCCGCAATGTCGAGACCCTGGCCTTGCTGCTGGACCGGCTGCGGGCGCTGGACTACCGCGCGACGCTGCCCGAGCCCGTTGCGGGGGACCGGAGCGCGGCGGCGTAGCCGCGAGCGGGCGCGTGCCCCTCACGCCGCACCGGATCCCGCCGGACGTCATGCCAGTGGAGGCCGCGATCCAGCCCTCCGGTCTAAGCCACCCAGGATGTTCCCCCGCCCAGCGCGGCGCGCCGTGCGTTCAGCGGGGCCGCGTCGCCACCACCCGCCAGTTGTTGAAGGGCGTATTGCCCGACAGCGGGGTGATCTCGACGTCGAGCCGGGCATCCTGCAGGCGAGCCTGCAGGGCCTCGCGCTCGGGATAGTGCTGCGGCGATGCGTTCATCCAGCCCAGGTGGCGGGAGAACACGTCCACCGCGCGCGTGAGCCGCGCCCGGCGGCCACCGTCGTCGAAGCCGGTGCGCATCACCAGCCGGCAGCCGGGCATGAGCATCGCGAGCACGGCATCGAGGATGCCGGCATGCGCCTCGCGCGGGATGAACTGCAGCACGTCGAGCAAGGCGACGCTGCCCTGGTGCGCGGGCAGGCCGCTGGCGAGGTCGATGCATTCGAAATCGACCTCGGCCAGGCCGGCGCGATCGGCGGCGCGCCGGGCGCGCGTGATCTTGCCGGCATCGATGTCGACGCCCCGGTACGGCATCGACAGGCCGGCGTCGCGCAGGGCATGGGCGAGCAGGCCCAGCCCGCAGCCGAGATCGAGGAGCGGCGCCGTGGTGTCGCGCAGGGCTTCGATGATGCCCGGATAGACCGGGTCGCTGCCGAGCTTGCCGCGGCTGTAGTAGTAGTCCCAGCGATTGCCCAGCCAGTTCGACGGCGCGAACGCGCGCGCGATCGTCCGGACCGAATCCGGCGGCAGCGGGCGAGCCTCGTCGCGCATGGGTCGGCGCCCTCAGGGTTGCAGCAGCGCCCGTGCGACCGGCTCGGCGACCCGGGCCCATTCGCCGTACATCGCCGCGGAGGGATGCAGGCCGTCCCCGGCGACCATGCCCGGCTCGGCCCCGTGGGCGCGGGAGACGGGGGTGATGTCGACGAAACGCACGCCGCGCGCCTGGCTCAGTTCGCGCGCGGCCGCGTTGAACGCATCGATCTGCGCGCCGATGGCCGCGGCGCCGCGGGTGTCCTCGCGGCCGAACGGCGTCACGCCCCAGTCCGGGATCGACAGCACCATGACCCGCCCGGCATGGCCGCCGGCATAGCCGATCGCGCGGACCAGCAGGGCGTCGAACTCTTCGCGGTAGTTGTCCAGGTCGCGGCCGCGGTACTGGTTGTTGACGCCGATCAGCAGGCTGACGAAGCCCCACTCCCCCAGCGGCTCCGCCGCATCGAGCGCATCGGCCAGCTCGTCGGTGGTCCAGCCGGTCGTGGCGATGATGCGCGGATCGCCGAGCGCGA
>JAUIJO010000179.1 GCA_030431185.1 Gammaproteobacteria bacterium
CTCCAGTACTTCGAGAAGCCTTACGTGCTGGTACCGGCCAAGAAGGCCGAGAAGGGCTACGTGCTGCTGCGCGAGACCCTGAAGGAAACCGGCCAGGTGGGCATCGCGCGCGTCGTGATCCGGACCCGGGGGTACCTGAGCGCGGTCGTGCCGCAGGGCGATGCCCTGCTCCTGCTGTTGCTGCGCTATCCGCAGGAACTGGTCGATCCGGAGGACTATCGCCTGCCGGGCGGCAAGACCGGCGAGTACCGGATCAGCGACAAGGAATCCGAGATGGCGCGCCAGCTCATCAAGTCGATGTCGGGTGAGTGGGCGCCGGGCGACTACCACGACGAGTTCCGCGAACAGCTGCAGGACGTCATTCGCCGGAAGATGAAGTCCAAGGGCGCGAAGGCCAAGGTCGAGGAGCCCGACCACGACCTCGACGAAGACGCGGCGACCAACGTCGTGGACTTCATGTCCCTGCTCAAGAAGAGCATCGACAGCCAGAAGCGCACGCCGGCGAAGAAACCGGCGGCGAAGAAATCGACGTCGAAGAAGGGCAAGTCGAAGTCGAAGTCGACGGCGAGGAAGGCCACCCAGTCTGCCAGCTCGTCCGGCAAGGGCGCGCGCAAGGCCGGGTGACCCGTGGCCCTGCACGAATACGCGCGCAAGCGGCGCACGGGCACGCCGGAACCCCTGGCCGCGGCGACGAGGCCCGGCCATCGTCCGATCTTCGTCGTCCAGCTCCACCACGCCAGTAGCCGGCACTATGACTTCCGCCTGGAGATGGATGGCGTGCTCAAGAGCTGGGCGGTGCCCAAGGGCCCGTCCCTGCGTGTCGGCGAGAAACGCCTTGCGGTCGAGGTGGAGGACCACCCGCTCGACTACGCGGGCTTCGAAGGCGACATCCCGGCGGGCCACTACGGTGCCGGTCATGTCGATGTCTTCGACCACGGACATTGGGCGATGGAGGGTGATCCCCTGCCCGCCCTCGCCCAGGGCAAACTGGATTTCATCCTCGCCGGCGAGAAGCTCACCGGGGGCTGGAAACTGGTCAGGACGGGGATGCGCGGCAAGCAGCCACAATGGCTGTTGATCAAGCGCGACGATGTCCATGCAGCGGACCTCGACGCGGACGACCTGCTTGGGGACGATGGCGCATCGGCATCCAAGGGACGTCCATCCGCCGGCAGACGACGCACCTCCACGTCGTGGAAGCGGAAGGCCAAGGCGCTCGAGGGCGCGCGCGACGCAGGCATGCCGGTGGGGTTCGAGCCGGCGCTGGCGAGGACCCAGGACGCGCCGCCCGCCGGTGAGCGCTGGCTGCACGAGATCAAGTGGGACGGATACCGCGTGCTCGCCGATCTCGTCGAAGGCCGGGCCCGGCTTCGCTCGCGCAATGGACTCGACTGGACCGACACGCTGTCCGAGGTGGCACGTGCGGTAGAGGCCCTGCCGGTCGCCGATGCCTGCCTGGACGGCGAGCTCGTCGTCCTCGAGGCGGACGGCAGGAGCGATTTCAGCGAACTCCAGCGCGTGCTCGAAGGCAGCTCGCGGGCACGCCTGCGCTACCTGGTGTTCGACATGCCCGGCGTGGCCGGCATCGACCTGCGCGGCGTGCCCCTGCTCGAACGCAAACGGCTGTTGCAGGCGCTGCTCGGCGAGGCCACGGGCGTGGTGGCCTACAGCGACCACATCGTCGGCCACGGCGCGAGGATGTTCGAGGAAACCGCCAGGGCCGGGATCGAAGGCGTCGTGAGCAAGCGCGCGGACAGTGACTACCGCGCCGGCCGCAGCGGCGACTGGGTGAAGTCCAAGCACGCCACCACCGACGAGTTCGTCGTGGTCGGATACACCCGCCCCAAGGGCGCGAGGCCAGGCTTCGGCTCACTGCTGCTGGCCCGCCCGGCCGGCGCGTCCTGGCAGTACATGGGCCGCGTCGGCACCGGCTTCGACGACGCGACGCTCGCGCGCCTGCATGAGCGCTTGAGTGCGATGTGCCAACGCGACGCGCCCGTCCAGTTGCCGGAACACGTGCCTTTCTCCCGCTCCAGCGTGACCTGGGTCAGGCCGGGGATCGTGGTGGAGGTGGCGTTTCGCGGCCTTGGGAAGGAAGGCCTGCTACGCCAGTCCAGCTTCCAGCGGCTGCGCCCCGACAAGAACCCCCGCGACCTCGACGGACAACGCCCCTCCCCTGCCCCGGACGCGAATGGAGGCGACATGAAGATCAGCCATCCCGAACGCATCATGTTCTCCGACAGCGACTACACCAAGCAGGACATCGCCGACTACTGCCAGGCCGTGGCCAGCTACCTCTTGCCCGAGCTCGCTGGACGGCCGCTTTCCCTGATGCGCTGTCCCGATGGCAGCCAGTCGAGCTGCTTCTTCCAGAAGCACCATGCCGACAGCCTGGGGTCGCACGTGCGTCCGGTCGCGCTCGAACAGAGGAGCGGCATCGAAGACTACCTGTTCGTCGAGGACATCGAAGGCATCATCGAACTGGTGCAGATGAATACCGTGGAGTTCCACCCCTGGGGCGCGAAGGCGGCCTCGCCCGAACGGCCCGACCGGCTGGTGTTCGACCTCGATCCCGGCGAAGGCGTGCCCTGGGAGGAGATCGTGCGCGCGGGCCGGGATGTCCGCGACAAGCTGCGCGTCGCCGGCCTGGAAAGCTTCGTGCGGCTGTCGGGTGGCAAGGGCGTGCATGTCGTCGTACCGATCGAAACGGGACCGGACTGGGACGACGCGCGCGCCTTCTGCGAAGGCTTCGCCGTGGCCATGTCCGCCCAGGCCCCCGCGCGCTACCTGGCGAGCATGGCCAAGGCCAAGCGCAAGGGGCGCATCTTCATCGACTGGCTGCGCAACGCGCGTGGTTCCACCAGCGTGGCCTCGTGGTCGCCGCGCGCGCGTCCCGGCGCGCCCGTGGCCATGCCACTGCGCTGGGACGAACTCGGACGCGTGGAGGGTCCAGCCGCCTACGACCTCGCGAAGGCCCGGCGACGCGCGGCCAGCCTGAAGGCGGATCCATGGGAGGGCATCGACACCCTGCGCCAGCGCCTGCCTCGCCTCTAGAACGGATCCCGGGCGCGCGCTCCCCTGCCTTTCAGCTCTTGATGGCGTCGATGGGCTCCATGTTCGCCGCTTTCACGGCAGGCACGATGCCGAACACCGCGCCGACCACCATGCAGAAACCGACGGACGCCGCGATCGCCCACGCGGGCGTCGAGGGCGACGGGAAGTCGGGCAGCAGGCCGACGGCGAAGATGGCCAGTGCGCTCAGTCCCAGCCCCGCGAGGCAACCCAGCAGGGACATGAACACGGCTTCCGACATGAAACCGCTGATGATCCATGCGCGGGTCGCACCCAGGGCCTTCAGGATGCCGATCTCGCGTGTACGTTCGGCGACCGACACCAGCATCATGTTCATGATGCCGATGCCGCCCACGAGCATGGACACCGCCATGATCCCGGCGGAGATCAGGGAGACCGACATCGTCATCTCGTTGAACGCTTCCATGAACTGGGTCGAGGTCTGGATCTCGAAGTCGTCTTCCTCGCCTTCCGGGATGTCGTGGTTTCGCCTGAGCAGGGCCCTGATCCGCTCGATCACCAGGGGCATCGTGGACACCTCCGCCACTTGCATCTGGATCCAGAAGCTGGGATCGCGTTGCAGGTTGCTCATCGCCAACCCGGTCTCGTAAGGCAGGATCAGCAGGTCGTCCTGGTCCATGCCCATGCTCTTGCCTCGCTCTTCCAGCACGCCGACGATCTTGATCCAGGTCGTGCCCACCTGGACGAACTCGCCGAGTGGATCGTCGGGCAACCGCAACTGCGAGGCCGCGCTCGGCCCGATCACGCCTACGCGGCGGCGGGCGCTGCCATCGGATGGCACCAGGAAGCGCCCGCGCACGGTATAGACGCGCATGAGATCCTGCCAGGTGCTGGAGGTGCCGCGGACGTCGGTGACGATGGCACTGCCGCCGTAGCTCACGGGGGCCCGGAAGCGGCCGTACACGCTCATTTCCGGGGTGAGGTGCGAGACCCCCTCCACCCGGCGCTCGATCAGTGCCAGATCGCTGTGCCGGAGGTAGGAAACCCGTCCCTTGAGCTGGTTCTCGAACGAGTTCTTCGGCTGGACGGTGATCGAGTTGGCGCCAAAGCCGGCGAATCGCGCATTGATGTCGTCGCTGAAGCCGTTGATGATCGACACCACGAAGATGGTCGCCGCGACGCCCACCGCGATGCCCAATGAGGTGAGGATGCTTCGCATGCGGTGCATGCGCATGGAGCGCAGCGCGGCGATGAAGCTTTCCTTGAGCAGGAAGGGGATCACCTCACGAACTCCCCGTCTCGTATCTCGACCTGTGAGCGGCACTGGGCGGCGACCGAAGCGTCGTGGGTCACCATGACGATGGTCTGGCCTTCGCCGTGCAGGCTGGCGAACAGCTCCATGATGACCCGGCTGCTCGCGGAGTCCAGGTTGCCCGTGGGCTCGTCGGCCAGGACCACGCTGGGAGTGTTGACCAGGGCACGGGCGATCGCGACGCGTTGCTGCTGGCCTCCCGAGAGCTGGCTGGGATAATGGCGGGCGCGGTCGGCCAGTCCTACCTTTTCCAGCATGCGTGCCGCCATGTCGCGCCGCTTGCCCTGCCCCACCCCGGCGAAGACCAGGGGCTGGGCGACGTTCTCGAGGGCGCTGAGCTTGGGCAGCAGCGAATAGCTCTGGAACACGAAGCCGATGTGACGGTTGCGCAGCCGCGACAACTCCGTGTCGCCCATGTCCTGCGTCGGCGTCCCGTTGAAGTGCATCCGTCCCTCGCTGGGGCGGTCGAGGCAACCCAGGATGTTCATCAGCGTGGACTTTCCCGAGCCGGAGGCGCCCACGAGCGCGACGTAGTCGTTGGCATGCACCGTGAAGTCGATGGCCTTCAGCGCCTGCAGCATGCCCGCGCCGTTGTCGTAGTGCTTGGACACGCCCCGCAGCTCGATCACGGCCGCGGAGCCGGCGGGTGCATTCGCGCTCATGGGGCTTTGCTCGCCGGGGTCACGAAGTCGCCGTCGCCCAGGTCGCGCAGCGCCTGGTACGGGCCGACGACGAGCGACTCGCCGGCCTCCAGGCCCTTGGCGACGACCTGGTACTCGTCGTCTGATCGCCCGGTCTCGATCCACTTGCGGCGCGCGCGCCCATCGACCACCGCGTAGACATAGCTGTTGCGCTCTCCGCCCGCGGTGCCGTCGCCCATGACCGCACGCAGGGGCACCGTCAGGTCGGCCTGGCCGGAGGTGACGACGATCTCCGCCCGCGCTGTCATGCCGCGCCGGACCGGCAGGTCGCCGGCGTCGTCGATGGCCACGGTCGCCTCGTACTTCAGGCCTTCGGAGTTCTGTCTCGGCGCAGCGGCCAGGCTGATCCCTTCCACGCGTCCCCGCAGGCGCTTGTCGGAAAAGGCGATTACATCGATCTCCACCGCCTGGCCGACCTGCACGCGCCCGACATCCATCTCGTCCACGTAGATCTTCGCCTTCACCTTGCCGGTATCGGCGAGCGTCAGCAGGTGCGAACCCGCGAAGTTGGTGATGCCCGCGACCGCCGTCTCGCCTTCCTTGATGGCCACTTCGATCACCTGGCCGTCGGACGGCGCACGGATCACGGTCTTGCGCAACGCTTCCTCGATCCGCGCGCGGAGCGCGATCGCCTGCTCCAGGTTCTGGGCGGCGATCTTCAGGTCCAGTGCCGACAGGTCGGCTTCGGTGCTGATCTCGTCGAAGCTGTCGCGGCTGAGCAGGCGCTGGGCATAGATGCTGGTGCTGCGCTCCTGCCTGCGGTTCGAGCGGGCAGTCACCGCGCGCGCGCGCGCGACCGAGGCCTCGGCCACGGCCACGTTGGCGTTCTGCTGCCTCAGTTCCGCCTGCAGCGTGCTCTGGTCGAACGTCATCAGCACGTCGCCGCGATGCACGCTTTCGCCCAGGGCGACATGGACCGTGGACACGACGCCCGTGATCTCCGGCCGCAGCTCGACGCTGTTGAGGAACTCGATCTCGCCGGATGCCAGGATCGTCGTCCTGACCACCCGCGCCTCGGCCGCCCCGAGCTCGACCTCGTGCCGGGCATCGGAGCTGGAAAACGCCGACAAGGCATAGATGCCGGCGAACACGGAGGCGGCCAGGGCCGCCCGGTACTTCAGTTTCATTGCCTGTCCGTCCTTGCCGCGCGCAACGTGGCGCTGTGTCGCGGCGGATTGCCTAGAAGATGATGAAGAGCGCCCAGATGCCGTAGAGCGCCGCGAATGGCAGGAAGGCCACCAGCTGGCCCAGCGCGACGCCGGCCCCTGTCCAGCGCGAGAATCCCAGGCCCATGATGACGAAGCTCCACACCAGCAGGATGTCGAAGCTGTTGGC
>JAUIJO010000180.1 GCA_030431185.1 Gammaproteobacteria bacterium
CGCGCTGCTGGACCTGGCCGATGCCCTGCCCGGGCTCTCGGACGCGGCGGCGCGCCAGTTCCCGCTCCGCGTGCCCCGCGGCTTCGTGGCCCGCATGCGCCGCGGCGACCCGCACGACCCCCTGCTCCGCCAGGTCCTGCCACTGGATGCCGAGATGCGGCCCAGCCCGGGGTTCAGCCTGGACGCGGTCGGCGACGCGGACGCCAAGGCCGGCGACGGGGTGATCCGCAAGTACCGCGGCCGCGCCCTGCTGGTCTCGACCGGCAGTTGCGCGATCAACTGTCGCTACTGCTTCCGGCGCCACTTCCCGTATGCCGAGGAGACCGCGGCGGCGGCCGGCTGGCGCGACGCCGTCGAGCTGATCCGGGCCGATCGCGACATCGACGAGGTCATCCTGTCCGGGGGCGACCCCTGGTCGCTGGCCACCCACAAGCTCGCCGAGCTCACCGACGCGCTGGCCGGGATCGGCCACCTCAAGCGCCTGCGCGTCCATACCCGCCTGCCGGTCGTCCTGCCCGAACGCGTGGACGATGCCCTGCTCGCCTGGCTCGCCTCGCTGCCCTGGCCGGTGGTCGTCGTACTGCATGCCAACCATGCCAACGAGTTCGATGGCCAGGTGGACCAGGCCCTGGCCCGCCTGCGTCACGCCGGCGCCACATTGCTCAACCAGGCTGTGCTGCTCAAGGGCGTGAACGACTCGGTCGAGGCGCTGTGCGCGTTGAGCGAACGCGGCCATGCCGCCGGCGTGCTGCCCTACTACCTGCACCAGCTCGACCGCGTGCAGGGGGCGGCGCATTTCGAGGTGGACGACGGCACGGCCAGGCGTCTGCACGCCGGCGTGGCGGCGCGACTGTCGGGCTACCTGGTACCCCGGCTGGTGCGCGAGGTGGCCGGCGACCCCGGCAAGCGTCCGCTCTGAGCGACGCGCCTCGCCCCGCATGCCCGGCGCATTCCCGACGGGGCGCCCAATCCCGACCCGCCCGCATGGACGCGCAGGCGGCTTTCTGACATAACAGGCACGGGGAGGAGAGACGACTATGCAATATGGCAAAGACCTGCCGCTGCGGCTGCTGATCATCGACGACAGCGTGGAAGCAGCGGAGGCCATCGTGAACGGCTTGCGCAACCGGGGCATCGCGGTGAGGCCGAGCCGTCCGGAGAACACGGACCAGCTCGACGAGCTCCTGGCCGGCCAGCCGCTGGACCTCGTGCTGGTCGCCCATGACGCCACCACGGTTCCGTTCGAGACACTGATGCCCCGCGTCGACGCCGGCGGCAAGGACCTGCCCGTCCTGGTGCTGCACGACGACGTCGACAGTGCCCGCCTCGTGGGCACCTCCAGCTCCGGCGCCCGCGGCATCGTCCTGCGCGGCCAGGCCGAGCACCTGCACGACACCGTGGTGCGCGAGTGGAGCGACCTGCAGGCGCGACGCCTGTTGCGGAAGCTCGAAACCCATGCGCGCGAGACCGAGCGCCGCTGCGATGCGCTGATCGAGTCCTCCCGCGACCCCATCGCCTACATCCACGAAGGCATGCACATCCGTGCCAACTCGGCGTACCTGGAGATGTTCGGGTTCGAGGACTTCGAGGAGATCGAAGGCATGTCGCTGCTCGACATGGTCGCCTCGCGCCACGTCGACGAGTTCAAGCAACTGCTCAAGAGCCTGTCCAAGGGCGAGGCGCCGCCGCCGCGGTACGAGCTCACGGCCCAGACCCTGGATGGCGAGACGTTCCCCGCCGTCATGGAGTTCACCGCCGCCACCTACGAGGGGGAAGCCTGCCAACAGGTCGTGCTGCGCAAGCAGGAACTCGACGTGGGCATGTCGGAAGGCGAGCGCCGCCAGTTGATGGAGACCGACCAGGCGACCGGCCTGCTGAACCGCCAGACCTTCCTCAAGCGGCTCGAGGACAGCGTGGCCGACGTGGCCGAGCACGCGGGCCAGCACGTGCTGCTGTTGATCGAACCCGACCATTACAACCGCATGCTGCAGGAGATCGGCCTGGACGCCGCCGACGAACTGCTCGCCGCCAGCGCCGCCCGACTGCGCGCGGCGCTGCGCGACGACGACGTGGTCGCGAGGTTCGGCGACCATCAGTTCGCGGTCCTGCGCCGCAACAGCGACCATGCCGCCTCCGTCGACCTCGCCGAGACGGTGCGGACCGCCTTCGCCGAGGCGGTGCTGGAGGCCGGCAGCCGCTCGCTCAACGCCACCGTCAGCATCGGCGGCGTGCAGATCGGCCAGCGCATCGCCAACGTCTCGGCGGTGCTCGCCAAGGCCAGCAACGGCGTGCAGTCGGCCATCGGCGTCGGCGGCAACCGCGTCGAGCTGTTCGACCCCGGCGCGGCCGATCGCGCCGAGGAGGAGCGCGTCGAGGCCTGGGTGGCCCGGATCCGCGATGCCATCGACAACGACCGCTTCCTGATGCACTACCAGCCCCTGGTGGGGCTGCACGGGGCGCCGGACGAGATCTACGAAGCCTACCTGCGCCTGCTCAACGAGCATGGCGAGCTGGTGCAGCCGCTGACCTTCCTGCAGATCGCCGAGGAACACGGCCTGCTGTGGGAAATCGACCGCTGGGTCGTCGGTCGCGCCATCGCGGTCATCGGGGAGCGGCAGAAGGCCGGCCACGAGACCACCCTGCTCGTGAAGATCACCGAGGTGTCGCTGCAGGACGACAGCCTGCTCAAGCACATCACCGAACAGCTTGCCCGCCATGGCGCCGACGGCAAGCGGCTGGTCCTGCAGCTGCCCGAATCGAAGGTGTCCACCCACCTGCGGGCGGCCCAGACCTTCCAGAAGGCGGTCGCGCAGCTGGGCGTCCGCATCGGGCTCGAACAGTTCGGCAGCGGCCTGAATCCGTTCCAGTTGCTGAACCATTTCGACGCGTCGATGGTCAAGCTGGACCGCTCCTTCATGGAAGACCTCGCCGGCAATGCCGACAACCAGGCGCGCATCAAGGAGATCGCCGAGAAGGCGCGCGAGGGCGGCAAGCAGACCATCGCCGAGTTCGTCCAGGACGCTTCCAGCATGACCATCCTGTTCGGCGCCGGCATCGACTACGCGCAGGGCCACTTCCTCGCGCCGGCCGCCGCGGAGATGGATTACGAGTTCTGATGGTGGGTGATTGGTGATTGGTGATTGGTGATTGGCGGGGAGTTCTCGGGCTGCCCTTCCTACGCAACATCGGCCGCACGCAATCCAGCCAATGAAGCGGGCGGGGTCGACGCGGAAGCTGTCCGGTTGAACGACGGGCCTCGCGCGCGACAATGAAAAACCCCCGCGTTCGCGGGGGTCTGGACGTTGAAGCCCTGCGCGACGGCGCCGGCTGGGGCTCAGCCCAGCGAACGTTCCCGGGCGGCTTCCAGCGGGGCGTTGCGCAGCGACTCGATGCGCTCGGCCAGCGGCGGGTGGCTCATCATCAGGCGGCGCAGGCCGTGCGCCACGCCACCGCTGATGCCGAAGGCCGCGACCTGCTTGGGCAGCGTGGACTCGCCATACGTCTGCGACAGCCGCTCCAGTGCCGCGACCATCTTGTCGCGACCGGCCAGGCGCGCGCCGCCCTCGTCCGCCCGGAACTCCCGGTGCCGGGAGAACCACATCGCGATCATGCTGGCGAACAGGCCGAACACCATGTCGAGGATGAAGACGATCACGTAGTAGCCGATGCCCGGCGCGTCGCGCCCGCCATTGAGGTAGCCGTCGATCACCCGGCCGACCACGCGCGCCAGGACGATGACGAAGGTGTTCAACACGCCCTGGATCAGGGCCATCGTCACCATGTCGCCATTGGCGACGTGACTGACCTCGTGCGCCAGCACCGCCTCGGCCTCGTCGCGGTTCATGGCCCGCAGCAAACCGGTGGAGACGGCGACGAGCGAATTGTTGCGGCTCGGTCCGGTGGCGAAGGCATTGATCTCCGGCGCGTCGTAGATCGCCACCTCGGGCATCCCGATGCCGGCCGCTTCCGCCTGTCGACGGACCGTGGCGACCAGCCACTGCTCGGCCTCGTTGCGCGGCTGTTCGATGACGTGCGCGCCGGTGCCCCGTTTGGCCATCCACTTGGACGTCATCAGCGATATGAAGGAGCCGCCGAAACCGAACAGCGCGGCGAACACCAGCAGGCCGGTCATGTTGCCCGCCCCACTGAGGTTGATGCCGAACACGCCCTGCAATATCGACATCACGATGCTGATCAGGGCCAGCACGGCCAAGTTGGTGGCCAGGAACAGCGCGACTCGCTTGAACATGTTTCCGTCCTCCGCGCGGACATGCGCGATACCTTCGAAGTGTGGCAGGCTGCAGGCAATTTCAAGTGAACGCATGACGTGACGAACGCCGCCATGGCAGGCTCTCCAGCGACATCGCCCGCTTCGGCAAAGCCCCCCGGCTACCGCGGCCGTTTCGCCCCGTCGCCCACCGGCGACCTGCACGCCGGCTCGATCCTCGCCGCCTTCGGAAGCTGGCTCCTGGCACGGCATGCGGGGGGCGAATGGTGGGTCCGCATCGAGGACCTCGACCCGCCCCGCGAGGTGGCCGGGGCCGCCGAACGCCAGCTGGCCACCCTCGCGACGCTGGGCCTGCACGCGGATGCGCCGGTCGTGCGCCAGAGTTCGCGCCACGCCCTTTACGACACCGCCCTCGCCCGCCTCCGCGACGCGGGGCTCGCATTCGCCTGCCACTGCTCCCGCAGCGAGCTGGCGGCGTCCGGCGGCATCCATCGGCGATGCGTGGCGCGCGGGACGCGCCGGCAGCCGGCGATCCGCTTGCGCGTGCCCGAGGGCAGCGTGGTCGAGTTCGACGATTCGATCCAGGGCCCGCAACGCCAGGACGTGGCCCGGGAGGTCGGGGATTTCGTCCTGCGCCGCGCCGACGGGCTCTGGGCCTACCAGCTGGCGGTGGTGGTCGACGACGCCCGCCAGGGCATCACCGACGTCGTCCGCGGGGTCGACCTGCTGGACTCGACCGGTCGCCAGATCCTGTTGCAGCGCGCGCTCGGGCTGCCCACCCCGCGATATGCCCACCTGCCACTGGTGACCGGCCAGGACGGCCGCAAGCTGTCCAAGTCGGACGCCGCCCCGCCGGTCGGAACGCAATCGGCCCTCGTGAGTCTGCGCGAGGCCTGGACCGCCCTGGGACAGCCCCCGGAGGCACTGGCGGCGGCGCCTTCGCCATCGGCGCTGCTGGCAAGCGCGACCTCGCACTTCGACCCCGCGCGGATCCCGGCCCGGCTTTCCGGGTCCGTGCCCACAAACCGATAACAGTCTTCACATATGCTGTCGGCATCATGGACCCAGCGCCGGATACCGGCGGAACAGGAGAGGATCACATGCAGTCTCGCGTAGCACTGGTCACGGGCGGTACCGGCGGCATCGGCACTTCCATCATCAAACGGCTGGCAGGCATGGGGCACCGCGTGGCCACCAACTACCGCGACGACGCCCGGGGCAAGGCCTGGCAGGAGAAGATGAAGGCCGCGGGCATCGATGTCGCGATGGCCAAGGGGGACGTCACCTCCGCCGAACAGGCCGAGGCCATGGTCCGCGACATCGAGTCGCAGCTCGGGCCGATCGAGATCCTCGTCAACAATGCCGGCATCACCCGCGACACGACCTTCCACAAGATGGCCGTGGACCAGTGGAACGACGTGATCTGCACCAACCTCAATTCCGTCTACAACGTCACTCGACCGGTGATCGAGGGCATGCGCGGCCGCAAGTGGGGGCGGATCATCCAGATCAGCTCGATCAACGGCCTGAAGGGCCAGTACGGCCAGGCCAACTACGCCGCCGCCAAGGCCGGCATGCACGGCTTCACCATTTCGCTCGCACGCGAGAACGCCCGGCTCGGCATCACCGTGAACACCGTGTCGCCCGGTTACGTCGCCACCGACATGGTGATGGCGGTACCGGAGGAAGTCCGCGCCAAGATCGCCGCCGACATCCCCACCGGGCGCCTGGGCGAACCGGACGAGATCGCATACGCGGTCGGCTTCCTCGTCGACGACCAGGCGGCCTGGATCACCGGTTCCAACCTCGACATCAATGGCGGCCACCACATGGGCTGGTGACGCCTGGCCGCCACATCCTGCGCGGGTTTCCGTGCCGGATGTGGCGGTTGGCAGTTGCAAGCCCCGTGGCGCTGCGCCATGCTGCAAGGCACCACGAACCCGAGTTCACGTTTCATGGCCGCAATCCGTGTCATCAAGAAGTACCCGAACCGCCGCCTCTACGACACGGAGATCTCCA
>JAUIJO010000181.1 GCA_030431185.1 Gammaproteobacteria bacterium
CGCAACATACGCGGCTCGCACTGCTGCTGCAGCGCGATTTGCCCAGGTGGCGGAATTGGTAGACGCACTAGCTTCAGGTGCTAGCGGGGGCAACTCCGTGGAGGTTCGAGTCCTCTCCTGGGCACCACATTTCTCGCATTGGCACTACCAGCCAGGCGACAGAAGACCCCGCCAAGCGCGGGGTTTTTTGCATCCGCGAACCGGTCGGCGACTGCGCCGGCGCTCGCTTCACGCGCGCTCCATGCGCGCCCATTCACACTGCACCCGCCTGCCCATCACCGGCCCGGCGACCCCCGATGGAACGCGCGGGGCGCGAGCGCAGGTCCACGCCGCCCCCGGGTTCCGCCACTTCATGCGCGCAGCACGCTTCCACGGGCAGGTCCCGGACGTGTGACGCCGCACCCGCCCACTTCCCTGCTGCCCGGGCGCGCTCGAGCCCTGACGACGCCCCCCGGACGGCCTGCGCCCGCGCTGCCTGCACGGGTCCCCACGCGCCGCGCGCCGCCATGGCCGACGCGGCACCCCCTTCGTTTGATGACGCCGGCTTCAGGCCGGTGTGCGAGTATTCCCCAATGACAAAGAAACCGACATCGCGCGGTAAAACCAGGTCGGCCTCCAAGGCCGGAAAGCAAGGCGCCAGCCACGGCGCCCCCGGCGGCGAGAAGGCCGGCAAGCCACCGAAGTCCAAGCGCCCCGGCTGGATGCCCGAACCGCCGCCCAAGGGCTTCAAGTCCCGCGGCGACCGGCACCGGGGCGCCTCGCTCAAGCCCGTGGCGTCCCCGACCGGCGGAGACCCGCATGCCGACCGCGAGGCGGCCCGGTACGACAACCCGATCGCCAGCCGGGAGATGATCCTGGGCCTGCTGGTGGCCGCCGATGGACCCATGTCGGGCGAGGCGCTGGCCGCCCGCCTGTCGCTGGACGAAGGCGACCGGCTCGACGCGCTCAATGCCCGCCTGCGCGCGATGGTGCGCGACGGCCAGGTGCTGCAGAACCGCAAGGGCGATTACGCGCCGGCCGAGCAGATGGACCTGGTGCCCGGGGTGGTGATCGCCAACCCGGACGGGTTCGGCTTCCTCCGGCCCGATGCCGGTGGCGACGACCTGTTCCTGCCGCCCTACGAAATGCGCAAGGCCATGCATGGCGACCGCGTGCTCGCCAGCGTCACCGGCATGGATCGCCGCGGGCGCTACGAAGGCGCGATCGTCGAGGTCCTCGAGCGCCGCCTCAACCGGCTGATCGGGCGCTTCACCGAGGAGGCCGGGATCAGCTACGTGGTGCCCGACGATCCGCGCATCCAGCGCAACGTGATGATCCCGGTCGATGCGCGTGGCGAGGCACGGGCCGGCCAGCTGGTCGTCGCCGAGATCACCCAGGCCCCCGACGCGCGCCGTCCGCCGATCGGCCGGATCCTGACCGTGCTGGGCGAACGCCTGACCGCGTCCCTGGCCGTGCAGGCCGCGCTTCATGCCCACGACATCCCGCACGAGTTTTCCCGCGAAGTGCTCGACGAGGCCGCAGCGGTGCCCGTCGAGGTGGCGCCGGCGACCGCGTCCGCGCGGGTCGACATCCGCCAGCTGCCGCTGGTGACCATCGACGGCGAGGACGCCAAGGATTTCGACGACGCGGTCTGGTGCGAACCCAACCGCGACGGTTTCCGGCTGGTGGTGGCGATCGCCGATGTCTCGCACTACGTCAGGCCCGGCACGCCGCTCGACGACGAGGCGCAGTTGCGGGCCACCTCCGTGTACTTCCCGGGCTTCGTCGTGCCGATGTTGCCGGAGACGCTGTCGAATGGCATCTGCTCGCTGAAGCCGAAGGTCGATCGCCTGTGCTTCGTCTGCGACATGCAGGTCGACCGCGACGGAGAGGTCACCGGTTCGAAGTTCTACGAGGCGGTCATGCATTCGCATGCGCGCCTGACCTATACCCAGGTCTGGAACGCGGTGGGCGAGGGCATTCCCGACGAGGACCATGCGGCGGCGCTCGCGACGGTGGGCGAACTGTTGCCGCAGGTGCAGCGCCTGCACCAGCTCTACGCCATCCTCGCCAAGGCGCGCGCGCGTCGCGGCGCGATCGAGTTCGAGAGCAGCGAAGTGCGCTTCGTGCTCGACAACACCGGCGACGTCGTCCAGGCGGGCATGCTCCAGCGCAACGACGCGCACAAGCTGATCGAGGAATGCATGATCGCCGCCAACGTGGAGGCGGCCCGCTTCCTGCTGTCGCACGACGTGCCCGCGCCGTATCGCGTCCATGAGCGCCCGCCGGAGCAGAAGTACGCCGACCTGCAGGAGTTCCTCAAGGAGTTCAAGCTGCGCATGCCGCCGTGGCCGAAGGTCCAGCCGCGCGACTTCACCAACCTGCTCAAGAAGATCCGAGAGCGCCCGGACGCCACGTTGCTGGAGTCGGTCCTGCTGCGCAGCCAGAGCCTGGCCGTGTACACGCCCGACAACAACGGCCACTTCGGCCTGGCGCTGGAGGCCTATGCGCACTTCACCTCGCCGATCCGCCGCTATCCGGACCTGATGGTGCATCGTGCGATCAAGCACGCGCTCTCGGGCGCCAGGCCGGAGAAGTTCACCTATGCGCCCAGCCAGATGGCGGCGTTGTCGCTGCAGTGCTCGGAGCGCTCGCGCCGTGCCGACGAGGCGCAGCGCGAGGTCGACGAGCGCTATCGCGCGGCCTGGATGGAGAAGCACGTGGGCGGCGAGTTCGCCGGGGTGATCAGCGGGGTGACCAGCTTCGGCCTGTTCGTCGAACTCGACGACTCCAAGGTCAATGGCCTGGTCCACGTGACCCAGCTGCCGAACGACTTCTATCACTTCGACCCGATCCGCAAGACCCTCACCGGCGAACGGACCGGGCGTGAGTTCCGCCTCGGCGACCGCGTCGACATCGTCGTGATGAAGGCCAGCGTGGAGGATCGCAAGATCGACTTCAGGCTGGTCGAGGAACGCGGGGCCAAGCCATTGCCGCCCCGCGGCGAGCCGGCGAAGCGGAAGAAGAAATACTGAGCGATGCGCCGACGGGCGCCGGGGCCATGGGTCCCCGGCGCTACAATGGGCCCCCCTTGGACAGCCGTTCCCCATGAGCCAGAAACAATGGATCGCCGGCATCAATGCCGTGTCCGCCGCGATCGAACATGACGCCGACAATGTCCGCGAGGTACTGATCGAGGCGGGCGCGAAGAACCCGCGCCTGGCCGAGATCGAGACCGCGGCGCGTCGCCGCGACATCGACGTGCGCCGCGTCGCCCAGCAGGCGCTCGACGGCGTCGCCGGCGGGTTGCGCCACCAGGGCGCGGTGGCGCGCTATGCCGCCGCGAAGACCTGGAGCGAGAACGAGCTGCAGGGCCTGGTCGAGGCCGCGGAAGGGCGTGCGCTGCTGCTGGTGCTCGATGGCGTGCAGGACCCGCACAACCTCGGCGCCTGCCTGCGCAGCGCCGCGGCCGCGGGCGCCACCGCGGTCCTGATCCCCAAGGACAAGGCGGTGCAGGTCAACGCGACCGTGCGCAAGACTTCGGCGGGCGCGGCCGACCGCGTCCCGGTCGTGCCGGTGACCAACCTCGCCCGCGCCATGCGCGACCTGCAGAAGCTCGGCGTGTGGCTGTACGGGCTTGCCGGCGAAGCCGGGGCGTCGCTCTACGACCTCGACCTGCGGGGGAACGTGGCGCTGGTGCTGGGCGGCGAGGGCGATGGCCTGCGTCGCCTGACCCGGGAGAACTGCGACCAGCTCGTCAACATCCCGATGCCGGGCGAGGACGCCGGGGGCGGCGTGGAGAGCCTGAATGTTTCCGTGGCCAGCGGCGTGAGCCTGTTCGAAGCCGTGCGCCAGCGCGGCGCGCGCGTGGGATAATCGTCGTCCACCGGCAGCGGGGACGACCCCGTCATGCCACTGCATCCGGGGACGGCCCCATCTTCGCCCGACTTGGGCGCAAGGGAGTCATCGCCATGCCCTGGATCATCCTCGTCGTCGCCGGCCTGTTCGAGATCGGCTGGGCCATCGGACTGAAGTACACCGAAGGGTTCACCCGGCTCTGGCCCTCGGTCGGCACCGCCGCGGCGATGCTGGCCAGCATCGGCCTGCTCGGCATCGCGATGAAGTCGCTGCCGGTCGGCACCGCCTACGCCGTGTGGGTGGGCGTGGGCGCGGTCGGTACCGTCATCCTGGGCATCGTGTTGTTCGACGAGCCGGTCAACCTGCTGCGGGGCGCCAGCGTCTTGCTGATCGTCGCCGGCCTGGTGGGCCTGAAGCTGTCGACGCCCTGATCCGTCGGGGCGGCGCGGGTACGGCCCGCGTCAGCCCGTTGCCCGCGGCCAGGCGTTGACGATCTTGCAGAACAGTTGCCCGGTGCGCTCGGTGTCGTAGACCGCCGAGTGCGCCTCGTCGCTGTTCCAGTCCATGCCGGCCGCCTGCACGGCCCGCGCCAGCACCGTCTGCCCGTAGGCCACGCCCGCCAGCGACACCGTGTCGAACACGCTGAAGGGATGGAACGGGTTGCGCTTGTGCCCGCAGCGGGCCACGGCGGCGTTGAGGAAATTCAGGTCGAAGTGGGCGTTGTGCCCGACCAGGATCGCGCGCTGGCAGCCATGCTTCTTGAGGGCCGCGCGCACCGGTGCGAACACGCGCTCCAGCGCCGGGCGCTCGGGCAGGGCGTCGCGGAACGGATGGCCGATGTCGATGCCGGTGACTTCCAGCGACTTGGGATCGATTTCGGTGCCCGCGGCCGGTTCCACGTGGCTGCCGGTCACCTCGCCGACGACCAGTTGGCCGTCCGCGTCGACGTCGATGGGGGCCACGGCGATCTCGAGCAGGGCGTGGCGGTTCCAGTCGAATCCACCGGTCTCGACGTCCACGATCACCGGCAGGTAACCGCGAAAGCGGGTGGCGAGCGGGGAAATGGCGGCCGCCCGGGCGCCGGTGGGTCGGACCGCGGCGGCGATTTCACGGGGAATCTGCATCCGGAAAGCCTAGCAGACCTGCGTTGCCCGACCCCAACGCAGGCCGGGCGGTCGCGGCATCGTTCAGGGAGCGGTGCCCAGCAGGACCCGGCGCTCGCGCATCTGCTCGAGCAGCAGGCGTCCCTGCTGGAGGAAGGCGTCATCGCAGGCCACGCCCGCTTCCAGTGCAAGCTGTTGCAGGCATTGGCCGCCGCTCGGCGCCCCTGGCGGGCCCAGCAGCTCGAGCAGCCGATAGGCCAGGGGGCTGAGTTCGGAGAAATGCACCGTGCCATCGTCCTGGCGGCGCAGCAGGAGCAGGATGGGCGTGCGCGCGGCCGGGGTCGGCTGCCAGTCGGGACCGATCCGGTGGACGGGCCACTGGTACGCGAGCGGCCACGCGAGGGGGGACAGCAGGGGCGTGCCGTCGAGCAGGTCGCCGTGCGGGTCCGCCTCGACGTCCTGTTCGCGCTGCTCGCTGATCTGCAGGGCCAGCTCGACCCATTCGTAGTGCGCCAGCTCGGTCAGCCACGGCCGTCCGGGATCGGGCCGTGCTTCCAGGTAGCGCAGGAACTCGCGCGCGATCTCGGGGAACAGCGGCGTCTGGCAGCGGTGGTCGCGGTAGAAGCCCCGGACCCGCGCCGGCCATTCGTCCGCCAACAGGCGGCGGATGACCGGGAAGTTCCCGGCCAGCAAGCCTTCGATGTTGTTGAACAGCAGTTCGCGATAGACCTGCAGGCGGCGCGGTTCGATGCCCTCGGGTGCGGGTTCGCCCTCCGGGTCGCGGAGGTGCCGGGTCAGCGACCATTGCTGTTCCCGGAGCCGCGCCGGGACGGCGGCGTCAGGCACGTGCGCGGCCATCGCGGGCATCGTCGGCGCCATGCCGTCCGATGAGTCCGCGCACCACCTCCAGCTCGCCCAGCAACTCGGCGAACGGGGGGAAGTTGAAATCGCGCTCCAGCAGGGTGGGGCGCGGCCCGAAGCGCTGGTAGGCCTGGTCCAGCAGTTGCCAGACGTCCTGCTTGACCGGCGCGCCATGGGTGTCGACCTTCAGGTCCTCGGCCTCGTCGTAGTGGCCGGCGACATGGATCGATGCGATCCGTTCCGCCGGCATCGCCGCCATGAAGGCGGCGGCATCGTAGCCGTGGTTGATCGCGTTGACGAAGACGTTGTTGACGTCGAGCAGCAGGTCGCAGTCGGCCTCCACCAGCACGGCATTGATGAAGTCCGCCTCGGGCATGCCGGCGTGCGGCGCCGCGTAGTAGGACACGTTCTCGACCGCGATGCGGCGCCCGACGATGTCCTGGGC
>JAUIJO010000002.1 GCA_030431185.1 Gammaproteobacteria bacterium
CGTGGGCGGCGAGCGGATCGGGAGCTATGGCACCTCGAGCTACGGCTACGATGTCCGCTGCTCGCGGGAGTTCAAGGTGTTCACCAACATCAACTCGACCATCGTCGACCCCAAGCACTTCGACCCCGGCAGCTTCGTCGACGTCGAGGCCGACCAGTGCATCATCCCGCCGAACTCGTTCGCCCTGGCGCGCACGGTGGAGTTCTTCCGCATCCCGCGCGACACGCTCGTGGTATGTCTGGGCAAGAGCACCTATGCGCGCTGCGGGATCATCGTCAACGTCACCCCGCTCGAGCCGGAGTGGGAAGGCCACGTGACCCTGGAGTTCAGCAACACCACGCCGCTGCCGGCGCGCATCTACGCCAACGAGGGCGTGGCGCAGATGCTGTTCTTCCAGTCCGACGAGGTCTGCGAGACGTCCTACAAGGACAGGGGCGGGAAGTACCAGGGCCAGACCGGCGTCACCCTGCCGCGGACCTGAAGCCGGCCAGCCGGGAACAGGGAGAGGGAACTGGAGAAGTGCGGCGCATCGTGCGTTCGCCATCCCCCATCCCCGGGGCCCCGCGTCACCCCCGCACGTACGTCACGAAGAAGCCCTGCAGGTCGCCGTTCTCGGTGTAGCCGACCACGTCCACGACGCGGTAGCCATTGGCGTTGAACGCACGGTGGGCCTGGTTGAGTTCGGTCGCGGCGCCGTTCTTGCGCGAGCCGAAATCGACGTCCACGTACAGGCTGACGGTCTGTTGGCCGCTTCGCGCGGCTTCCGCGGCGGCGCGGTCGTAGTAGCCCTGGGTGGCCGCCACGGCGGGGCCGAGGGGCGCGAGGCACGTGGCGAGCAGGATGGCGAGGAGCAGGTGGCGCATGGCGGGTCCTTGTCGGGAGTCAGTGGGTGGCACCCGCGGCGAGGCGGATGTCGTCCCGGGTGGTCAAGGCGGCGCGCACGGCGACGCGCAGGCCCTGTTGGACGGTGTCGAGCGACAGGCTGGCGGCACCGGGGTGGGCGGCGGCCTGCTCGGGCGAGAACGGGATATGGATGAAGCCGCCACGTATGCGTCGTTTGCGGCGCAGGGCGTGCATCAAGCCGTACAGCACGTGGTTGCACACGTAGGTGCCGGCGGTCTGGGACACCTCGGCCGGGATGCCGGCCCGCCGCAGCGCCTGCAGCATCGCCTTCAGCGGCAGGGTGCTGAAGTAGGCGTCGGGACCGCCGTCGACGATGGGCAGGTCGACGGGCTGCCGGCCCGCGTTGTCCGGGATGCGCGCATCGTCGACATTGATGCCGATGCGTTCCAGCGACAGCTGCGCCCGGCCGCCGGCCTGGCCGACGCAGACCACGAGTGACGGGGACGTTTCGCGGATCGCCGCACGCAGCTGCGGGAGCGAACGGCCGAACTCGACGGCCAGGCAGCGCGCGGCGACCCGGTGGCCGGCGATGCGAACGCCCTCGAGCGCGCGAACCGCTTCCCAGCTCGGGTTGAGGGCTTCGCCGCAGAAGGGCTCGAAGCCCGTCAGTAGCACGCGTGGCATTCCGGTTAGGGGATCGGGGGACCGTGGCATGCCTGCATTGTAGTGTGCGGCAGGAGGCGTCGGTGGCCGCGCGCCAGGGCATTCAGACGCCGATCAGAACGCGAACACCAGCCAGTACATCAGCAGCAGGTTGACCAGCAGCAGCGGCAATGCGGTCGGTACCTGGGCGCGGATGACCGCGTTGGGGTCGTCGAGCTCCAGCAACGCCGCGGGCACCAGGTTGAAGTTGGCGGCCATCGGCGTCAGGAGGGTGCCGCAGTAGCCGGTGAGCATGCCCAGTGCGCCCAGGATGGCCGGGTTCGCGCCATGTTGGTGGATCAGCAGGGGCAGGCCGATGCCCGCCGTCATCACCGGGAACGCCGCGAAGGCATTGCCCATGATCACCGTGAACAGCACCATGCCCAGCCCGTAGGCGAGCACGCAGGCCAGCGCGTTGTCGGCGGGAATGACGGCCGAGACCAGGCTGGCGACCGCTTCGCCGACGCCGCTGGCGGCGAAGACGCCGCCGAGTGCGGCGAGCACCAGCGGCAGCATCGCCGCCCAACCCATGGTGTCCAGCAGGCGCCGGCCCTCGGCCACGGCCATGACCGGCTTCTCCCCCGTTACCCGGATCGCCGCCAGCGCCGAGACCACGCTGGCGAACGCCAGGCCGATCAGGGTGATGCTGCCTTCGCCGAACAGCCGCCCGCCCTCCCAGCGGAGCTTCTCGCCGAACAGCACCACCAGCACGGTGATCGTCGGTATCAGGAGGGCCGGGCCGAACAGGCGGTGGCCCAGTCGAGTGGCCGAGGCGCGACGTTGCGCTTCGGGCGCTTCCTCCAGGTGCTCGCGGCGCATGCGCGGCGCAAGCAGGGCGAGGGCGATGATCGCCGCCCCCGCGCACTGGGCGGGCAGCGTGTTCCCGGCCTCGTTGGCGCGCAACACCGCGTTGCCCCCCGCGATCAGGGCGGCGACCAGTGTCCAGAACGCCCCGTGCGCGAGGCGTCGCTGGCGGAAGTTGCTGGCGCCGGCATAGAGCAGGAATGCGCCCAGCAGGCCATAGAAGAGGTCAAGGCCGAGCATCGGTGCTCCCGCTGTCGACCTGGGTTCCGATTCCCGTGGAGGGCACCGCCATGCGCTGCATGAGGCCGCGCGTGTACCAGCGCAGCCGGATCGAATGGATCACGAACGCGGCGATCGCCGTCGGCAGGGCCCACAAGGCGATGTGCAGGGGCTCGAGCACGATGCCTTGTTCGGCGTAGAAGCCCTGGATCAGCAACACTGCGCCGATCGCGACGAATACGTCTTCGCCGAAGAACAGGCCGACGTTGTCGGTCGCGGCATCCACGGCGAAGAGCCGCTGTTTCTCGGCGTCGGGCAAGGGACCGTGCTGCTTTTCCGCGGCGGCTTCGCTCATCGGTGCCAGCAGGGGGCGCACGGTCTGGGCGTGGCCGCCGACGTTGTGGAGCCCGAGCATGCTCAGCAGCTGGCGCAGGCCCAGATAGCCGATGAGCAGGCGGAACAGCGTCAGTCGTTGCATGCGTCCGATCCAGGCATGCACGTGCTCGCGCAGCCCGGCGCGCTCGAGCAGGCCGATCGTGGGCAAGGTCAGCACGAACAGGAGCAGCGCGCGGTTGGAGACGAAACTGGTGCCGAGCAGCGCCAGCAGCTCGGGGACCGTCTTGCCGGCGAGCAGCCCGCTGGCGAGGCCGGCGACCACCACCACGATCACCGGGTTGAAGCGAAGCACGAAGCCCACGACCACGCACAGCACGCCGAGCAGGGGCCAGTAGTTGAGGGCCTCGTTCACCGCGCGTCCGCCAAGGCCTGGATGCGGACCCCGTCCGCTTCCAGCGCCTCTCGCAGCGCGCGGGCGAAGCCCGCGGCATCGTCGCGGTCGCCATGCAGGCACAGCGTGTCGGCCTGCAGGCGCAGCGTGCCACCGTCGGCGAGCGCGAGCCCGTCGCCCCGGGCCAGTGCACGCGCCTGGGCCACCGCCGCGTCGATCGTCTCCAGCACCGCGCCATCGCTGCCGCGCGGCAGCAGACGTCCGTCCGGACCGTAGCCGCGTTCGGCGAACACCTCGTGCGCGACCCGGAGGCCGCTGGCGATGCCGGCGTCGGTCAAGGCCGACCCCGACAGCCCGTACAGGACCAGCGAGGGATCGAACTCCACCACGGCGGTCGCGATCGCGTCGGCGATGGCCGGGTCGCGGGCGGCCATGTTGTACAGGGCGCCATGGGGCTTGGCGTGCGCCAGTCGCATGCCTTCCCCGTCGGCGATGCGCGCCAGCCGGCGCAACTGGGCGCTGACCAGCAGCATGACCTGTCCGGGCGACACCGGGAGTTCGCGTCGGCCGAAATGCTCGCGGTCGACGAAGCCGGGGTGCGCACCGACCGCGACGCCATGCGCGCGGCACAGGCGCAACGTGGCGCGCATGGTGGCATCGTCGCCCGCATGGCCCCCGCAGGCGATGCTGGCGGAACTCAGCAGCGGGATGATCGCGGCATCGTCGCCGCAACCTTCGCCCAGGTCGCAGTTGAAGTCGATGCACGGGGCGGGCGGTGTCGGGAATCGGGCGGCCATGGTCATCGGGCAGGGTAAATCAAATCAGGTCCGCGGGCGTGCCGGGGGCGAGTCGGGCATCGAGTCCGCGCATCAACCGGTACCACTGCGCGCGCCGGTGCGCCCACAGTCGCCGGGACTCCAACGCATCGATCGCGCGCCATGCCACCGCTTGACCGGGCGCCAGTTGCGCGAGTCGCGGCAGGTCCACCGCCGCGACGTGGCCCAGCCGCGGGTAGCCACCGGTGACCTGGGCGTCGGCCAGCAGCACGATCGGTTGGCCATCGGGCGGCAACTGGATGGTGCCGGGAGCAACGGCCGCGGATACCTCGTCGACGCGCGTGCAGGCCAGCGAGTCGCCCTTCAGGCGCAGCCCCTGCCGGTCGCTGCGTGGATCGAGTCGCCAGTGCCGCTGTGCCAGCGAGGTCGCCTGGCTGTGTCCCGAGGGGACATAACGGATGCAGGGCTCGGCCGGCAGCGGGTCGTCGAACTCGGTCCACCACGTCGGCTGGGCCGGGCGTTGGACCGGATGCCATCCGCCGGGTCCGAGCGGGAGCCGGTCGCCGGCCTGCAGGCGACGGCCGTCGAGTCCCCCGAAGCTCCCGCGCAGGTCGGTGCTGCGACTGCCCATCACGAGGGGTACGTCGATGCCGCCCGACAGCGCGAGCCAGGCCCGCACGCCCATGCGCGGGCGACCCACGCGCAGTGTTCCAGGCGGCAGGTCGACCGGGCGCCCGTGGCCGATCGGGCAGGCGCGCCCATCGTCAGTCTCGAAGACGGCGTCGACCAGGGCGCCGCACAAGGCCACGCGGACGGGCGCGGCGAAACGCAGGGACGGGCCGGACAAGGTGAATTCCAGCACGGCGTCGTCGGGGCGGTTGCCGACCAGCCGGTTGGCGAGGGCCGCGGCGTCGCCATCGAGCGCGCCCGCGCAGGCCACTCCCAGATGGCGCCAGCCGACGCGTCCGGCGTCCTGCACCGTGGTCAGCGGACCGGCGGCCACCACCTCGATCGCCGGAGGTTGCCCGCGCGCGCTCATGAGGGCTGTTCCTTCAGTCGGTCGAAGGCTCCGGGATCGATCGCGCGGAAGCGTACGCGGTCGCCGGGCTGGAGCAGCGCCGGCGCATCGCGGGTGGGATCGAACAGCGTCAGCGGGGTGCGCCCCAGGATGCGCCAGCCACCCGGGCTCGAGCGCGGGTAGATGCCGGTCTGGGCGCCGCCGATCGCGACCGAACCGGCGGGCACGTGCGTTCGCGGCGTCGCCAGCCGGGGCAGCGCCAGCGCAGGGTCCAGGCCGGCGAGGTAAGGGAACCCGGGGGCGAAGCCGATCATGGCCACGGTGTAGTCGCCCGAGGCATGGCGCCGGGCCAGCGCATCGGCCTCCATGCCGAGTGAGCCGGCCGCGTCCTCCAGGTCCGGGCCCCATTCGCCGCCATACACCACGGGGATCTCCACGAGGCGGCTGCCGGCATCATCCGCGGCGCGGTCCGTCCGGGCCGCGAGTTGTGCCTCGAGCCAGGCCCGCACGCGCGTCGGCTCCGTGCGCCGGGGATCCAGGAACACGCCCACGCTCGTGTACGCCGGGACGATGTCGACCACGCCCGGAGGGCGGTCGTCGCGCAGGCCCCGCACGAGCTCATGGACGCGCCGCAAGGTCCCCGGGTCGATGGCCTCGCCGAGCCGGACCAGCCAGGCGTCGTCGGCGAGGGTTTCGATGCGGGGTGTGTCCCGGGACGTCACGCGTCGAGGGCGTCGCGCAGTGCATTGATCCGTTGCACCAGCGCTTCGGGCGAATAGGGACTGGCGCTCGCCGTGCCCCAGACCGGGCGGGGCCAGGCGATGTCGTTGCGGAAGCGGGCGATCACGTGCACGTGCAGCTGCTCGACCATGTTGCCCAGCGCCGCCACGTTCAGTTTGTCGGGCTTGAACAGCGCCTGCAGCACGCGACTGCCCACGTTGATCTCGCGGGTCAGGACGGCCCGGTCGGACGCCCGCAGGTCGGTCAGTTCCCGTGCACCGGGGATGCGGGGCACCAGGATCAGCCAGGGATGGTGGGCATCGTCCATCAACCGCAGTTCGCTCAGCCCCAGGTGGGCGACGGGATGGGTGTCCTCGGCCAGTCGGGGATCGAGCTGCCAGTCTCCCTGCGTGTTCATTTCAGTGCGTCCTCGAAGAAGTCGAGCGTGCGCGCCCAGGCCTGGGCCGCCGCATCGGGGGCATGGTCGGCCCGGCGATCGCAATTGAAGCCGTGGCCGGCGTCGTAGACATGCACGACCGCCCCCGGGTGCGCGTCCCGGTGGCGCTGGACCGCCTCGGGCGGGAGGCTGGCGTCGTGTTCGCCGAAGTGGAACATCATCGGCGCGCGCAGCGGCTCGTCCAGGAAGGACAGCGTGCGCGTACCGTAGTAGCTCACCGCGGGCAGGCCGAGGCGGGTGTTGGCCAGGTACGCGATGCTGCCGCCCCAGCAGAAGCCGACGGTCCCGGTGCGCAGGCCTTCCGCCTGCAGCAGGTCCGCGGCGGCGCGGGCGCCCTCGACGGCGGTATCGTTGCCCAACGCGGCGACATGCGCGCGCCCCTGGGCGATGCCGGCATCGTCGTAGTCCAGCTCCACCCCGCGTTCGACCGGGTCGAACAGCGCCGGGGCGAGGGCGCTGTAGCCGGCGTCCGCGAAGCGGCGGGTCACGTCGCGGACATGGCCGTTGACGCCGAAGATCTCCTGCAGCACGACGATGCCTCCGCGTGGAATGCCGGCGGGATCCTCGCGCCAGGCGCGGATGGGGCCCTGCGCGGTGTCCAGGTCGATCCAGTGGCCCATGGGGGAACCTCCATTCAATGCGGGGAAACGGCGGATGCATTCAGCGCGGAGCAGGGCAGCGCTCGGCCCATGGTAGCGCCAGCGCTATAATTCCCGCCCCGACGCGGCACCGTTCCGGCCCGCGCACCCGACCGTACCCGTATTCATGTCCCTGCAGAACAGCAAGTCCGCCAATCCCAAGGTCGGCTTCGTCAGCCTTGGCTGCCCGAAGGCCCTGGTCGATTCCGAGCGCATCCTCACCCAGCTGAAGGTCGAGGGTTACGACCTCGTGCCCAGCTACGACGATGCCGACGTGGTGGTGGTCAACACCTGCGGCTTCATCGATTCGGCGGTGGCGGAGTCGCTCGATGCGATCGGCGAGGCCATGGCCGAGAACGGCAAGGTGATCGTCACCGGTTGCCTGGGCAAGCGCGAGGAGATCATCCGCGAGGCGCATCCCGGCGTGCTCTCCATCAGCGGCCCGCAGGACTACGCCAGCGTGATGGGTGCGGTGCACAGCGCGCTCCCGCCGCGCCACGATCCCTTCGTCGACCTGGTCCCGCGCCGCGCCGCGGACGCCGCCAGCGACATCGGCGTCAAGTTGACGCCCAAGCACTACGCGTACCTGAAGATCTCCGAGGGCTGCAACCACCGCTGCAGCTTCTGCATCATCCCGTCGATGCGTGGCGACCTCGTGAGCCGACCGGTCGACCAGGTGCTGCGCGAGGCCGAGAAGCTGGCCATGGGCGGCGTCAAGGAACTGCTGGTGATCTCGCAGGACACCTCCGCCTACGGCGTCGACCTCAGGTACGCCGAGCGCGAGTGGCGCGGCAAGGCCTACCAGACCCGCATGAAGGCGCTCTGCGAAGGCCTGTCGGAGCTGGGCCTGTGGACGCGGCTGCATTACGTGTATCCGTATCCGCACGTGGACGACATCATCCCCTTGATGGCCGAGGGCAAGCTGCTGCCCTACCTCGACATCCCCTTCCAGCACGCCAGTCCGCGCGTGCTGAAGCTGATGAAGCGCCCGGGCGCGGTCGACAAGACCCTGGAGCGGATCCAGCGCTGGCGCGCCATCTGCCCGGACATCACCATCCGCAGCACCTTCATCGTCGGCTTCCCCGGCGAGACCGACGCCGAGTTCGAGTCCCTGCTCGATTTCCTCGAAGAGGCGCAGCTCGACCGCGTGGGGGCGTTCGCGTACTCCCCGGTGGAGGGCGCGAAGGCCAATGAGCTGCCCGATCCGGTGCCGGAGGAGGTCAAGCAGGAGCGCCTGGCGCGCTTCATGGAACTGCAGGCGGACATCTCCACCGCGAAGCTCGAATCCAAGGTCGGCACCACCCAGCGCTGCCTGGTCGACGCGCTCGACGGCGACCTCGCGATCGCACGCTCGATGGCCGATGCGCCGGAGATCGACGGCCTGGTGCAGATCCAGAACGGGTTCGAGGCCGGGCTGCGTCCGGGCGAGTTCGTCGATGTCGCCATCATGGGCAGCGACGAGCACGACCTGTACGGCGAGGTCGCGTTCGAGGACTGAGCGGGACGCTTGGCCTCGGGGACGGGGCGGGTCCGGGGTCACGGATCGGACGCGCGGCTTTCGCCGCCGTCGCCGGTTCGTGGTACACAGCCCGGATGCCTCATGTTCCGGTCCGGGCGCCGAGGGTGCGCCGCGTCGCCATTCCATGCCTGCTGCTGGGCCTCGTGGCCACGCTGGCCACGGTCGCGTGGGCCCAGGAGGTGCCCGCCGACGCAACGACCTCCAGTACGGCGCCCCCCGATTCCGGTTTCCTGCTGCTGGGAGAACAGCGGCCATTCCAGGCCGAGGTGATCACGGAGCTGGTCCAGGATCGCGTGGGATTCCTATGGATCGGCACGCGCGAGGGCTTGTTCCAGTACGACGGCCAGCGGTTCCGCAAGTTCCAGCACGATGCGGGCGACGCCGACTCGATCTCCAGCAACGCCATCCGCGGCATGCTCGAGGACACGCGCGGCCGGCTCTGGGTGAACACGATATCCGGTGGCCTCAACCTGCTCGACCGCGCCGGGTGGACCTTCCGCCATTTCAACCATGGTACCCAGCCCGGTGGCCTCAGCCACGACGGCGTGTTCGCATTGGCCGAAGCCGAGGACGGCAGGCTGTGGGTGGGCACCCAGTCCGGCCTCGACCTGTTGGATCCCGCCACGGGTCTCGCGGAACCCAGGGCGCTGCGCGGCAAGGGGGGCGAGTTCATCATGACCCTGTTGCGCGACGCCGAGGGCCGCTTGTGGGTGGGCACGCTCGGCCAGGGACTGTTCCGCGCGACGGACGCGGGCGGATTCGAGGCGGTGCCCCTGGGCGAAGCAGGGGACACCGGACCCGCCGACATTTTCGGGCTGATGCAGGATGCCGGCGGCGTACTGTGGGTCGGTGCGCGCGACGGCCTCTACCGTGTGGCGCCCGGCCAGGCGCGCATGGCCGCCGCCGACCTGCTCCCCGTCGAGACTGGCGAGGAACTCGTCAATGTCACCACGCTCGTGCCGGACACGGACGGTGCGATCTGGATCGGGACTTTCGGTACCGGGCTTTACCGGCTCGACCCGGCCACGTCCCGGATCGAAGCGGTAGGGCTGGGCCGAGCGGGCGCGGGTGCCCAGCACGTGGACCAGGGGGCGATGCTGGTCGACCGCCAGGGCGGGCTGCTGGTCGGTACGTTCGGCGCTGGCCTGTTGCGGCGCCCGGCGCCCGTGCTGGACATCCAGTCCTACCGGGCGGGCCAGGGCGAGGCCATGGGCCTCCGCGGTGAAGACGTCTACGCCGTGCTGGCCGATGGCGGGGACATGCGGTTCGGCAGCTTCGGCGGTGGCGTGCAGCGGTTGGTAGGCGCGACGGGAGAGGTGCAGTGGCTGGACGCCCCGGAAGCGGACGGCCGCCGCCTGGATGGCGTCGTCGCGCTGGCGCGTTCGCGCGACGGCAGCCTCTGGGTGGGGACCTCCGCGGGCCTGTACCGGCGACGGCCGGACGGTGGAACCACCACCTTCACCGCGCCTCCGGGCTCGCCGGGCGAGGCCAACCCCGGCTACGTCTACGCAATGCTCGAGGACCACGCCGGGCGCCTCTGGGTGGGCAGCGGCGGTTCCGGCCTCTACCGCTTCCGGCCCGGCGAGGAGGACTTCCTGATCTACCGGCCGGAGCCGGGGAACCCGCGCGCCCTGTCCGACGACTTCGTTTCGGCACTGATGGAGGACCGCCGCGGCCGCCTCTGGGTGGGGACGCGTTCGGGTGGGCTGAACCTGTGCACGGTGGCCGGCGACGCGCTGGACTGTGAACAACTGCCGCCGGGGCAGGGCGCCGGTGCGCCCAGCCACCACCATGTCGCCGACCTGCTGGAAGCACCGGACGGCGCGGTGTGGATCGGCACCGGGGGCGGCGGGCTCAACCGCGTCGACCTCGACGCGGACGGTCGCATCATCGGCGCCCGGATCTGGACGCGTGCCGACGGCCTGGTCGACGACAACGTGATGGCCCTGGCCCACGCGCCCGATGGCGCCCTCTGGATCACCACGCGCGTGGGCTTGTCGCGGCTCGACCCGGACGGCCATTTCGACAACTACACCGTCGCCGATGGCCTGCCCACCTCGGTTTTCAATGCCAAGGCGGCCGATTGGCTGGACGGACGCCTCTACCTGGGCGGCACCCGCGGCGTGGTGTCCATCGACCCCGCGCGCTGGCAACGCCCCGGCCCGCCGCCGCCCACGGTGTTCACCTCGATCGAGGGCCTGGAGCGCGCGACGCCGTTGCCGGCACCTCCCTGGCAACTCGAATCGCTTCGGGTGGCATGGCGTCAGCCGTTTTCGCTGGGCTTCTCGGTGCTGTCCTTCGACGGGGGAGAGGCCGAGTACGAGTACCGCCTCGACGATGGCGAACCGTGGACGCCACTGGGCAACCGCAACCAGTTGACGCTGCATTCGCTTTCGCCGGGTCGTTACCGGGTCGGCATCCGCGGCAGGCACGCCGGTACCGGATGGACCGCCTCGGCGCCCTTGTCGATCGACATCGTCCCGCCCTGGTGGCGCAATGCCTGGCTGCAGGCAGCGGCGATCGTGCTTGCCTTCGCCCTGGTGTTGCTGGGGGCCGTCTGGCGGGTACGCGCCCTGCAGGCCCGCAATGCCGAGCTGCAGGCGCTGGAGCGGCAGAAGGACGTGGCCCTGCAAGCGTCGCGCGACAGCCAGGAACGCCTCGAGTCGGCGTTCGCGCGCCTGCGCCGACTGACCATGCAGCTGGAGGCGGCGAAGGAAGAGGAGCGCAAGCATATCGCGCGCGAGCTTCATGACGAGTTCGGCCAGGCGCTCACCGCCGCCAAGATCAACCTCCGCCTCGCGCTTGCGAATTCCGGCGCGGAGGCTGCCGAAGCGCGCATCGACGATACGCTGCACGTCATCGAGCGGCTGATCGTGCAGGTGCGCGCGCTGTCGCTGGACCTGCGTCCGCCCCTGCTGGACGAGCTGGGCCTGGTCCCGGCGTTGGAAGGCTACCTGGACGCGGTGGCGCAGCGCAGCGGAATGGCCATCGAACGCGACATCGACGTCGGCCTGCCGGCCATCGACGCCGAACGGGCCATCGCGGTGTTCCGGGTGGTCCAGGAAGCCCTGACCAACGCGCTCCGCCACGCGGAAGCGGCCCACGTCCGGGTCGTGTTGAAGCACGAAGACGGTGCCATCGGCATCGAAGTGGCCGACGACGGGCGCGGGTTCGACGCCGAGGGGGCGATGGAAGGACGCGCGCACGGCTTCGGCCTGTTCGGCATGGGGGAGCGCATCAAGGATCTCGGCGGGCGCTTCGCACTCAATTCCCGCCCGGGGCGCGGTACCGTGATCCTTGCGACCGTCCCGCTGGCGAACGCGGCCCGACCCGGCCTGGAGGCAACAAGGACATGAACATGCGCATCGTGATGGCCGACGACCACCAGCTGGTGCGGGCGGGCCTCAGGTCCCTGCTCGAATCCTTCGGCGATGTCAGCGTCCTGGCCGAGTGCGGGGACGGCCACGAAGCCCTTGCGTTGACCGATCGCCACCAGCCCGACGTACTGCTGCTCGACATCAGCTTGCCGGGCCTCAACGGCCTGGAGGTCGCCGCGCGCGTGCCCAAGGCCAGTCCCCATACACGCGTGCTGGTGCTGTCCATGCACGCGGGCGCCGAGTACGTGGCCCAGGCCCTGCGCGCGGGCGTGGCCGGTTACCTGATCAAGGATTCGGCGGTCGACGAGTTGCGCGTCGCGCTCGATTCGATCCGGGCCGGCCGCCCCTACCTGAGCCCGGCGATCTCGCAGACCGTCCTGCATGGCTTCCTGCGCACGGGCGAAGGTCCTCCCGAGGCCGCGCAACTCGAGGTGCTGACGCCGCGCCAGCGCGAGATCCTGCAACTGGTGGCCGAAGGCCATGGCACGCGCGACATCGCCACCCGGCTGGGGCTGAGCGTCAAGACGGTGGAAAGTCACCGGAGCCAGATCATGGACCGGCTGGACATCCATGACGTGCCGGGCCTCGTGCGCTTCGCGATCCGCGTCGGCCTGGTCTCCGTCGATTCGCGTTGATCCCCTGGCGGGGAGTGACCGCCGTCACCGAAGGAGGGTGGACTCGCGCATGTGGGTAGGGGAATGCCCTAGCCGGGCCTCGGGCGTCTCCCGATTCTGCATGCGCGTCGCCCGGGGATAGGGTGGAACCGTCGTTACAGGGGGCGGCATCCACCACCATCCATCTCCGGGGGAGAACCCAAATGAGATCCTTGTTCGTCCTGCGTCGAGCGGCCGTCATGGCCATGTTCGCGCTGTCCCTTGGCCTGTTGGCCACCACCGCGCAGGCCACCAAGCTGCGCAAGCAAAACCTCACCGAACTCATCGCTGGCTCGGAGAGCATCGTGTCCGGGACGGTCAAGTCCGTCAGCGATGGCATCGACGCGAAAGGCGTGCCCTACACCGAGGTCACCCTCTCGATCGGGCGCTCGCCCAAGGGCGCGATCGAGGCCGGAAAGGAGTACACGTTCCGCCAGTTCGGGCTGCTCGAACCGCGCACCTTTCCCAATGGCCACCAGTTGCTGGCGCGCGCCCCGGAGGGCTTCCCCACCTGGCACGAAGGCGAGTACGTGGTCGCCTTCCTCAACCGTCCCGCGTCGCGCACGGGCCTGCAGACCACGGTCGGCCTCGCCCAGGGCAAGCTCGTCCAGGTCAATGACCGCCTCGCGAACGACTTCGGCAACGACGGCCTGTTCGACGGCGTGCAGGTCAGCGCCGGCCTCCTGTCGGCCGACGAGAACGCGCTGATCAATGGCAGCCCCGTGGATACCGCGGTGTTCCTCGGCCTGATCGACCGTATCGTCGAGCAGCAGTGGATCGAAAAGGGGGAGATGAAGTGATGACGACCGCACGCACGCGCAGCACGCGCCTCTTCCTCACCCTGGGCCTCATCCTTTCCGCCGGCGCGACGCAGGCCGCTGGACCGCTCTATCTGTCCTCCGATTCCGGCGAGCTGAAGCCGCTGGCCTGGGACATGAGCGACGGCCCGATCCCGGTATACACCGACGGCGGTGAGGCCTTCACCTTCGATTTCGACGGCGTCACGCCCTTTATCACCATCGAGCGCGCGAACGAGATCACCGCCTTCGCGTTCGAGCAGTGGAGCCAGGTGCCGACCTCGACGTTCGAGGCCGCGATCGCCGGCACCATCGAGTCGCAGATCGGCATCGCCGACATCACCGGCGCCAACGCCGACGCGGTCTACAGCGTCGAGAACGGCCGCGGCTTCTGGGTGCTCTACGACACCGACGGGAGCATCCTGCAGGACTACTTCGGCGTCAGCCGCGACTCGGTCCTCGGCATCGCCTTCCCCGAGTGGTCGGACGGCAATGGCCACATCACCGAGGCGACCGCGGTCATGAACGGCTGGGGCGTGCACGTCGACGACCCGCAGGGCAACGCCTTCGCAGGTGTGTTCAGCCACGAGTTCGGGCACGCGATCAACCTGTCCCACTCGCAGGTCAACGGCCCGATGGCCTACCAGAGCTACACGTACGCGCCCAAGTATCCAGGCGTGAAGGGCTGCGTCGCTCCATACCACCGCTACGACTACCCGGCGTCGATCGCGGAAGCCAATCCGATCGACGTGACCAGTCTGGAGACGATGTTCCCCTTCATCGATTCCCGCGCCGGCGGCGGCGTGGCGCAGTCGACCGTCGACATGCCCGACGACATCGCCGGCATCTCCAACCTGTATCCCAGCGCGACCTATGCCAGCACCACCGGCTCGATCTCGGGCGTCCTCCGGCTCAAGGATGGCATGACCGAGTACAGCGGCATCAACGTGATCGCCCGCAACGTCGACGATCCGCTCTTCGACGCGGTGTCCGCGATGACCGGCGACCAGACCCAGGGCGAACTGGGGCCCGATGGTCGCTTCACGATCCACAACCTGACGCCGGGCCAGCGTTACGTCGTGTACATCGAGCCGATCAGCTCGGGCGGCTATCCGACCACGCCCCAGGCGCTGGTCTCGGAGGGCGAGTACTGGAATGTGTCCGAGGGCAGCGACCCGGCGACGGACGCGGGCTGCGACGCCACCCCGATTCTGGCCGAGGCCGGTGTCACCACGAATGCCGACATCACCTTCAACGGGTACGCCAAGGGCGTGCAGTTCACGCCGATCGTCCAGGCGCACCTGCTCGAGGTCTCCAAGAGCGGCAAGCGCGCGTCGGGCATGGTCGGTGACGTCGGTTTCGTCTGGGACCGCACCAAGGGCTTCCAGTTGCTGCCCGAGGGCGTGGGGGCCAGCAACGGCGCGCTCGACCGCAATGGTGGGCAGATGCTCGGGAGCGCGGACGTCAATGGCAACGGCATCAACGAGCCGGTGATCGTGTCGCTGGCGTCGGGCCGTTTGCAGCCCTTGGGCGACCTTAACGGCAACACCTGCGGTGGTAGCAATTCGGGTGGCGTCAACGCCGCGACGGGCTGGTCGCTGGACGATGCGGCCCGCACCATGGTCGGTACCGGTTATGTCGACCGGAATGGCAACGGCAGCTGCAACCAGTCCTACCAGAACGAGATCGTCCCGGTGGTCTGGGATGCCAAGGGCGGCATGCGCGAGCTGCATACCTGGTTCGATTCCCTGCCGCAGTGGACGCGCGCGACCGGCATCTCCGGCAACGGCCGCGTCGTCGTCGGCAGCGCCGGCGCGCAGGACGCACTCGCCTGGATCGACGAGGGGCAGATGATCAACCTCGGCGACATCACCGGGGCCCGCGACCTCTATGCGGTGAACTACGACGGTACCCGCGTGCCGATGTCCACTGAGCAGGGCGTGCTGCTCTGGAACGCCATGAAGGGCACGGGTGCGGAGGCCTTCACCAACATCGGCGGCCTGCGCTATTGCCGCGATGTGCCCATGGTCCAGTTGGGTCGCGACCTCTGTGCACTGTATGGCGAGGACGTCGTCAACGAGGCGCTGGGCGCGCCCATCCTGTCGATCTCCAGTACCACAGACAAGGGCGACATCGTCCTGGGTCGCGCCGGCTCGCTGTTCACGGGCTTCGTCGGCGCGATCTGGATCGAGCACGTGGGTTGGATGACCATGGTCGACTTCCTGCACAAGCAGGGCGTCGTCGAGGCCACCGACATCCCGTATGACAACCCGATCGGCATCAGCGCATCGGGCAGCGAGATCGTGGGTGGCCTGGCCGGTGCGACGATGTCCTGGCTGATCGAGGCCGACCAGGTCTATGTCTGCCAGGACGGCCAGTCGGTCCTGACCGGTTTCCCCAACGGACTTCAGGCCAAGGTCCAGGCGGGTGCAAGGTTCGGTCGCTGCGAGTTCCTCGACTGAACCCACTGCCAGTGCGCGTGACGTTGGAGGGGCGGGTCTTCGGACCTGCCCCTCTGCCCATTCCGGATGGATGCTGTCCGCCCGGGACCGACGCGGGCATTGGGGCAGCGGCGTGCCAGCCAGGCCTTGGGGGTGGCGGTCGACCCTGAACCCCCGGTGTCATAGGGGAATCCCCTAGAGGCGTATCGGGGAATCCCTGATGCCGTACGCCGGCCGCAGGCGCGTATCGTGCAACACACAGCGCGCGGAACGGTTCGGCGCGGCGGGTGACCCGAAGAACCCGCCGCCCCTGCATGGCACCTCTTTGGTGGAACGCGGTTTCCGGCGCGCTCGAAAGGCGGGGGTTTCCCCGCCTTTCTTGTGTCTGCAGGCCGGACCCCGTCCCGGGGTTTCCGGTCAGCCGTCGTAGGCCACGTCCACGATCGTGAAGCGCGTCGGCCCGGCAGGCAGCTCGGCCACGAATCCGTCGTCGACACGCTTCTTCAGCATGGCCCGCGCAAGCGGCGAATCGATGCTGATCCAGCCCCTTGGCGCATCGGTCTCGTCGGGCCCCACGATGCGGTAGGCCTTGCACTCGCCGGTATCCACGCGCTCGACCTCCACCCGTGCGCCGAAGAACACCGCCCCTGGATCGGACGGCAGGCCGTCGACGACCTTCAGCGCGGGCACGCGCTTGCTGAGGTATCGCACGCGCCGGTCGATCTCGCCGAGCTGTTTCTTGCGATAGGTGTATTCGGCATTCTCGGACCGGTCGCCTTCCGCGGCGGCGGCGGCCAGCGCCTGCACCACTTCCGGGCGTTTGACGCGCCACAATTCGTCGAGCTCGCGCTTCAGGCGATCATGGCCGCCGCGGGTGATCAGCGGCGTGCTCTTCTCGGGTGGCGGACGCCAGCGGCCCATGGTGCGAGGCCTCAGTCCAGGTCGGCGGTGCGGACCAGGCCCTGGCCGGTTTCGCTCGCGACCGGCTGGCCCTCGCTGTCGAGCAGGGCGAGCGACTGCGGTGGCTGCCACTGGAACAGGCGGTCCTGGGCATCCTTGGCATTCGGGTCGAGCCGCAGGAGGCTGCCTTCCACGCTCCAGCTGCCGTCCAGCTCGAAGCGCGTGCCGGCTTCGTCCGCGTAATGTTCGGCGAGGTCGAAGCTTCCGTCGGGGCGGAGTTCAAGCACCGTGTCGATGCCGGGGCAGCTGGCGCAGGGCAGGACGCCCTCGAAGCGACCGGCCAGGGCCTTGGTGTCGACATCGGAGGCGGGGGTTGCGTCCGCGGGCGTCACCTCGTGCAGGACCGCGGTCGCCGGGCTGGCCTCATCGGCGGGGGACGGGGATTCGGCGCCTGTAGTGTCCGCGCCTTGCCGGCAGGCGGACAGGGCCAGGCAGAGCACGGCGAGGGCGGGCAGGGTACGGTGCGAGAGGGACATCTGTCGGACTCCGGTTGCGAATGCGGGGGGTCAGCGCTTGCGACCGAACAGGCCGCCCAGCAGGCCGCGGACGATCTGCTGGCCGATGCGGTTGCCGACCGTCCGCGCGGTCTGCTTGCCCATCGTCTCGAGCATGCCCTGGCGGCGCTTGGTGCCGAACACCGCGTCCTTGACCGCCTGGCCAAAGCCGCCGTCCTCGGCGTCGTCCTGTTCGCGGGTGCGGGCGGGCGGCGCATCCACTTCGCGGGCGGCGGATTCGGCCTTCGCGGCGAGCATCTCCGCCGCCGATTCGCGGTCGATCCTGGTGTCGTACTTCATGCCGACGGGGCTGGTGGCCCGGACCGCGGCGCGCTCGGCGTCGGTGATCGCGCCCATCCGGCAGCGCGGCGGCGCCACGAGCGTGTGCTCCACCGGCATCGGGATGCCGCGGTCCTGCAGGGTCGACACCAGCGCTTCGCCGGTGCCGAGGCGGGCGATCGCCTCGGACACGTCGAGGGCCGGATTGGCGACGAAGGTCTCCGCCGCGGTACGGACGGCTTTCTGGTCGCGGGGCGTGTAGGCGCGCAGGGCATGCTGGAAACGGTTGCCGAGCTGGCCGAGGATCTCGTCGGGGACGTCGTCGGGGAACTGGGAGCAGAAGTACACGCCCACGCCCTTGGAGCGGATGATCCGCACCACCTGCTCGACCCGCTGGCGCAGGGCCGCCGGGGCGTCGTCGAACAACAGGTGGGCTTCGTCGAACACGAACACCAGCCGCGGCTTGTCCAGGTCGCCGACCTCGGGGAGCTGCTCGAACAGCTCCGACAGCAGCCACAGCAGGAAGCTGGAATACAGGCGCGGCTTCATGACCAGCGTGTCGGCCGCCAGCAGGTTGATCACGCCCCGGCCGTCGGGGGTCGTGCGCATCAGGTCGGCCAGGTCCAGCGCCGGCTCGCCGAAGAACATGTTCGCGCCTTCGCCCTCCAGCCGCAGCAGGGCGCGCTGGATCGCACCGATCGAAGGGGTGGTGACCAGGCCGTACTTCGTCGAGATGTCCTTGCGCTCGGCGGCGACGAGGTTGAGGAGGGCGCGCAGGTCGTCCAGGTCGAGCAGCAGCAGGCCGCGGTCGTCGGCGAGGCGGAAGAGGATCTCGAGGATCCCCGACTGGGTGTCGTTGAGTTCCAGGATGCGGGCCAGCAGGGTGGGACCCATTTCGCTGACGGTCGTGCGCACCGGGTGGCCCCGCTTGCCGAACAGGTCCCAGAACACCGTGGGACTGCCTTCGCTGGCGTACCCGTCGATGCCGATCCGCTCGATCCGGGCCTGCAGTTTGTCGTTCATCGTCCCGGCGACGGCGAGGCCGGCGATGTCGCCCTTCACGTCGGCCATGAACACCGGCACGCCGATCCGCGAGAAACCCTCGGCGAGCACCATCAGGGTCACCGACTTGCCGGTGCCGGTGGCCCCGGCCACCAGTCCATGCCGGTTGCCGAGGTGGGGTTGCAGCACCACGTGGCCGCCGCTCGCGGCCAGCGCGTCGGGCGTGGTGATCGCCTTGCCGATGAGGATGGGATCCATGTGCCGCTCCATTCAGGTCGCTTCGATTCTAGAGGCAAGCCGCGTCGCGACGAAGCGCCCGCGTCCCGGCCGCGGCGTTCATTTCCGTGATGGAGGTCTTGCCGGTTGTGGCCCGGGCCGCGCAGGCGATACCCTGCGACATCACAATTTCTTCATGTTGCTGTCCATGTCTGTATTTGATCGTGTATCGCCCCTGGCGATGGGGCTGGCGTTGTCGCTGGCCGTGTACTTCCTTGCGCCTGCCGACGCGCTGGCCCTCTCGCGCAAGGACCAGGCCGCGGTCGACGCGCTCAACGCGCGCATGGCCGCGGCGGAGGCGCGCTACCGGGACGGCCTGGTGAAGACGGCGAACGCCGACCCCGAGGGTCCGCGGATCGGCGATGCGGCGCTGGAGGACATGGAAGACGTGCTCGCCAGCTGCGTGAAACAGCGCGGCTGCTCGGCGACCACCTTGCTGGCCACCTACAAGCGCCTGCTCAAGGGGAAGCTCGACGCCGCCGACCCGTTCGCCGACGCCGTGGATCCGTCCGACGTGGACCCCGACCACCTGGACGTCGCCGAGGGCGGGTCCGATCCGCTTGCCGCCGACGTGCCCGAGGCCGCGCGCGCGGCGGCGCTGCTCAACGACCGTCGCCACCGCTTCGACGAGATGGTCAAGTACAACCCCGCCGTGCAGGCCGGCATCCGCCGCTGGTTGACCGACATGCGGCCCTCGCTGATGAACAGCTACGAGAATTACCAGTACCTGCGCGAGGAAATGTGGCCGCAGTACGAGCGCGCCGGCCTGCCGGAGGCGTTGCTGTTCGGGATCATGGCCAAGGAATCGAACGGCAAGGTGCACGCCGTCTCGCGCGCGGGCGCGGCCGGGCCGCTGCAGTTCATGCCGGCGACCGGGCAACGCTTCGGACTCGGCAACGACGGCAGCGGCTTCGACACCCGCTACGACCCCTATGCGGCCTCCCGGGCCAGCGTGGCCTACCTCGAGGAGCGGATGCGCGAACTCAATCGCAGCATCGAGATGGCGCTGGCGGCCTACAACGGCGGCGAAGGCCGGGCCCGGCGCGTGCACCGCGAACACCTGGGCAAGGACTTCTGGGATGAATCGGTCTACAACGAATTCCCCGCCGAGACCCGCGACTACGTGCCCATGGTCATCGCCGCGGCCTGGCTGTTCCTGCATCCCAAGCAGTACGGCATCGAATTCCCCAAGGTGGACGCGCGCGCGGCGACGCTGGTGCTGGAGCAGCCCAGCTCGATCTACGAGCTGACCATCTGCCTGGGCAGCGGGGGCACCCGCGATGGCTACATGCGCGCGCTGCGCAACCTCAACCCGCGGTACCAGGCCGACTCCCTGTTACCGACCGGAACCCGACTGGATGCCACCACGCGCATCGTCGGGCTCTACAACCGATGGTGCACGCGCGGCGCCCGCGCCGAACTGGCGCGGACGCTGGTGCTGAGCGACCCGGACGCGGCCATCGTGCGCGCCCGGCCGGTCGCGCCATCCACGCCCGCATCGGCATCGGCATCGGCATCGGTGAGCGCCGCCGCGTCCCGCCATTACCGGGTCAAGCGGGGCGAGACCCTGACGTCGATCGCGCGCAAGTTCCAGTGCGGCACCGGGCAGCTGGCGCGCACCAACAACATTTCCGCGCCGCGCTACACGATCCGTCCCGGGCAGAAGCTGAGCCTGGAGGGTTGCCAGAACTGAGGCCGTCCGATGGCGCCCCGGGGCGGCGGCCGTCCGGTCGTCAAGCGCCCTGGGCGCGCGTCGCCAGGCGCTGTCCCAGCCGGACCGCACTCTCGGCCCGGAGGCCGGGGGCGAGTTCCGCCACGCCGGGCGGCAGCAGGACGATCACGGTCGAGCCGTAGTTGAAACGGGCCATCTCCTCGAAGCGTTCGAGGCGGATGGCCTCGCCGCGGTAGTCCTTGCGGCTGACGCGGTCGCCATAGGCCGGGATCTCTTCGCCGCTCCAGACGGTCTCGACGCCGGACACCAGCAAGGCCCCGACCATCACCGAGGCCATCGGGCCGAAATCCGTGTCGAACAGGCAGGCCAGGCGTTCGTTGCGGGCGAACAGGCGAGGCACGCGGCGCACGGCGTCGGGCCCGACGCTGAAAAGGCGCCCGGGGACATGGACGGTTTCGCGCAGCGTGCCGGTCCACGGCATGTGGACCCGGTGGTAGTCCCGCGGCGACAGGTACACGGTGGCGAAAACGCCGCCATGGAAGGGGGCCGCCAGGGCGGCGTCGCCCAGCAGCTCGGCGGCGGTGAACGATTGTCCCTTGGCCTGGAATATCCGTCCGTCGCCCTCGATGGCGCCACACTGGCTGATGCGGCCGTCGGCCGGCATCAGGAAGGCACGGGGGTCCGGGTCGGCGACGCGCGCCCCGGGCTTCAGCGCACGGGTGAAGAAGCTGTTGAAGGTCGCGTAGGCGGTCGGGTCCGGTTGCGCCGCCTCCGACAGGTCGACGCCGAACTTCCGCGTGACCGTGTCGATCAGCCATTGCTTGGTGCGCGGGTTGTCGGAATACGCGAGCGAGCGCGCCATCGACGACAGCAACCGGTGGGGGAGGACATGGGTCAGGGTGGTGACGAGGCTCATGGCGCGGACGCCACGGTCAGGGCCTGCAGGTCGGCGGCGATCTTCATGGGTTCCAGCGGCGGGCGGACCAGGCCTGCCATGCGCCCCTGCGGGTCGAGCACGGCGATGGTCGCGCTGTGGTTGATCGTGTACTGGTCGGCGGGGTAGCCCTCCGGCGGCGGCGCCTTGGAGAACACCATGCTCAGTGAGGTCGCGAAGGCTTCCACCTCCGGCAGGCGGCCGGTCGCGGCCAGTGTGTCCTCGTGGAAGGCGTGCGCGTACTGGCCGATCAGCTCCGGCGTGTCGCGTTCGGGGTCGACGGACAGGAACAGCACGCGGGGACGGGTCGCCGCGGGGATCGCCTCCCAGGCGTTCTGGGCGCGGGCCAGCTCGGCCAGGGTGGTGGGGCAGATGTCGGGGCAGTGGGTGAAGCCCAGGAACACCAGGGTCCAGTGGCCCCGCAGCTCCGCGGGCTCGAGCGGGGTGCCGTCGGACTGCTCGAGTTCGAAGGCGGGCAGGTCGCGCGCGGGTTCGAACAACCGCACCGCCTGCAGCCCTGGGGCTTCGTCCGGGCCGGTCGACGGGCCGAAGTGGTGGGTGGAGGCCCACAGGCCCAGTCCGGCCGCGAGCACGGCGACGGCGACGATATAAGCAGTTGTACGGTTGAACATGAGCGTTCCGAATGAGGCGCGGAAGCATCATACCGGCCACGCGCGTCCGGCGACGGCTATAATCGCCGGTCATCCCCCGACCCGCCGTGAACATGCCATGAGCGCTGCCCCGCTGACCGCCGACTTCGAACAGGTCACGATCGTCGACCTGATCCGTCATGGCGGGAGCCTGTTCGCCGATGCGGGGCTGACCTTCGGGCACAGCTACGACAACGCGCTCGACGAGGCGACGCAGCTGGTCCTGCACGCGCTGCGCATGCCGCACGACCTGAGCCCGGTCTACGGACAATCGCGGGTCACCACGCAGGAGAAGGCGCGGGTCCTGGCGTTGTTCGAGCGCCGCATCCGCGAGCGCGTGCCCGCGGCCTACCTGACCGGCGAGGCCTGGTTCGCGGGCCTGAGCTTCAAGTCCGACCCCCGCGCCCTGGTGCCGCGCTCGCCGATCGCCGAACTGATCGAGTCGGGCTTCGAACCCTGGCTGGGCGGGCGCGAGGTCAACCGCGTGCTCGACCTGTGCACGGGCTCGGGGTGCATCGCCATCGCCACCGGCCACCACCACCCCAACTGGGAGGTGCACGGGATCGACATCAGCGACGACGCGCTGGCGCTGGCCGCGGAGAACAAGGCGCGCCTGCATGCCGACAACGTCGAATTCCTGAAGTCGGACCTGTTCGCCGCGCTCGAGGGCGAGGTCTACGACCTGATCGTCACCAATCCGCCCTACGTCACCAACGACGAGACCGACGCGCTGCCGGAGGAGTATGCCCACGAGCCCGAGCTCGGCCTGCGCGCCGGCGACGACGGCCTGGACCTGGCGCTGCGGATCATGCGCGACGCCCCCGACCAACTCGGCGAGCACGGCCTGCTGGTGTGCGAGGTCGGCGAGGCCGAGCACGCGCTGGTCGCGCTGCTGCCGGAACTGCCGATGGCATGGGTCGAGTTCAAGGTCGGCCAGATGGGCATCTTCGTGGTCGAGCGGCAGGACCTGGTCGAGCACCACGACCGGATCCGCGAGCTGGCCGACGCGCGCGGCTGACGGCCCCCGACATGTCCGACAACAGCTTCGGCCGCCTGCTGCGCGTCACCACCTTCGGCGAAAGCCATGGGCCGGCGATCGGCTGCGTGGTCGATGGCTGTCCGCCCGGGATCGCCCTGGCGGCCGATGACTTCCGCCGCGACCTGGACCGCCGCGCGACCGGCAAGACCCGGCATACCTCGGCGCGACGCGAGGCCGACGAGATCGAGATCCTCTCCGGCGTCTACGAGGGCGTGACCACCGGCACGCCGATCGGCCTGCTGATCCGCAACACCGACGCGCGCAGCCGCGACTACGGCAGCATCGCCGAGCAGTTCCGCCCCGGCCACGCCGACTACACGTACTGGCAGAAGTACGGCATCCGCGATCCCCGCGGGGGCGGGCGCTCGTCCGCGCGCGAGACCACGATGCGGGTCGCGGCGGGCGTGATCGCCAGGAAGTGGCTGGCCGAGCGCCATGGCGTGCATGTGCAGGGTTTCCTGTCGCAGCTGGGGGGCATCCATCCCGGCGAAATCGACCTGGGCGTGGTCGAAGGCAATGCCTTCTTCTGGCCCGATGCGGAACAGCTGCCCGAACTCGAGGCCTACATGGACGCGCTGCGCAAGTCCGGCGATTCGGTCGGTGCGCGGGTGGACGTGGTCGCCCGCGGCGTGCCGGCGGGCTGGGGCGAGCCGGTCTACGGCAAGCTCGACGGCGAGCTTGCCGCGGCCCTGATGAGCATCAACGCGGTGAAGGGCGTCGAGGTGGGCGACGGCTTCGAGTCGGTGGCCCAGAAGGGCAGCGAGCACCGCGACCGGATGACGCCGGGCGGCTTCCTGTCCAACCATGCCGGCGGCGTGCTGGGCGGCATCAGCACCGGCCAGGACCTGCGCTGCTCGGTCGCGTTCAAGCCGACCTCCAGCCTGCGGCTGCCGGTCGACGGCGTCGACGTCCACGGCGATGTCGTCGAAGTGGTGACCACGGGGCGCCACGATCCCTGCGTGGGCATCCGGGCCATACCGATCTGCGAGGCCATGGTCGCCCTGGTGCTGATGGACCAGGCGCTGCGCCACCGCGCGCAGTGCGGCGACGTGGCCCCGGTCTCGCCGCGCATCCCGGGACATGCCGGCGGGGCGGACAAGAAACGATAGCGGCCAGCCGACAGGCGCCTCCGCCCCCGGGCCCGGAGGCCTGCCGTTCCGGTTGCGCCGCATCGAGACGACGGCCCGGACGTCCCTCCCATCGGCAGGGCGGCCCGCGCGGCGCGCGGCCAGCCTGCCCACCCGAAACGAATCCAAGGAACATCAGTCATGAGCAAGAAGGTAAACGTCGCGGTCGTCGGAGCCACCGGAGCCGTGGGCGAGACGATGCTGGCCATCCTCGCCAAGCGGCGCTTCCCCGTCGGCGAGCTGTACCTGCTGGCCAGCGAGCGCTCCGCCGGCGAGAGCATCGACTACCGTGGCGAGGAATACATCGTCCAGAACCTGGCCACGTTCGACCCCAGCGGCGTCGACATCGCGCTGTTCTCCGCGGGCGGTGGCGTGTCGAAGGAGTACGCGCCGAAGTTCGCCGCCGCCGGCGCGGTGGTGATCGACAACTCCTCCGCGTTCCGCTACGACGACGACGTGCCGCTGGTGGTCAGCGAGGTCAATCCGGGGGAGGTCGCCAACCGCCCGCGCGGCATCATCGCCAACCCCAACTGTTCCACCATGCAGATGCTGGTCGCGCTGGCGCCGCTCCACCGCGAGTCGAGGATCGAGCGCATCAACGTCGCCACCTACCAGTCGGTGTCCGGCGGTGGCCGCTCGGCGATGGAGGAACTGGGTCGCCAGACCGGCGCCCTGTTGAACTTCCAGGACGTCAAGCCCGAGCGCTTCCCCGTGCAGATCGCCTTCAACCTGATCCCGCACATCGACGACTTCCAGGACAACGGTTTCACCAAGGAAGAGATGAAGCTGGTCTGGGAGACGCGCAAGATCCTCGGCGACGAGGGCATCCTGGTGAACCCGACCGCCGTGCGGGTGCCGGTGTTCTACGGCCATTCCGAGGCGGTGGCGATCGAGACCGAGCGCCGGATCACCCCCGAGCGCGCGCGCGAACTGCTGCGTGCCGCGCCCGGCGTCGAAGTGGTCGACGAGCGCAAGGCGGGCGGCTATCCCACCCCGGTCACGCATGCCTCGGGCAATGATGCGGTATACGTGGGCCGCATCCGCGAGGACCTCTCGCACCCGCGCGGGCTGAACCTGTGGATCGTGTCGGACAACATCCGCAAGGGCGCCGCGCTCAACGCGGTGCAGCTGGCCGAACTGGTCGTTGCCGAAGGCTGAGGCCGGGGGCTCGCATTGCATGGCAAGGGCGGCGGCGGCTAGAGTCGCCGCCAGGGGAACGAGGAAACCGGATTGATCGTGAAGTCATTCATGCGATATGCACTCGCACTGCTCCTGGTGATCGCCAGCGGCCAGGCCGCGGCATTGGGCCTGGGGCAGATCGTCGTGCATTCCCGGCTCGACCAGCCCCTGCTGGCCGAGATCCCGATCATTTCCAGCGATCCCAGCGAGCTGGAGCAGCTCCAGGCGCGCCTGGCGTCGCCCGAGACCTTCGCCCGGGTCGGCCTCGAACCGCCCCGCGGCGTGGTCTCGGACCTGCGCTTCATGGTCGCGCTGGACAATGCCGGCAATCCGGTCATCCGGATCACCAGCAGCCAGCCGGTCAACGAGGCGATGCTGACCTTCCTGGTCGAAGTCGACTGGGGCCAGGGCCGGCTCGTCCGTGAGTACTCCGCACTGCTGGATGCGCCGCGCACCGTGTCGGCGCCGGTCCAGCCGGCCATCGATGCGCCGGTGGTGGCCCAGCCGAACCTGATCGAGCGCGCGCCCGAACCCCTGCCGGTCGATCCGGCCGCGCCGGACATCGCGACCGACACCACGACGCCGCCCGGCGACACGTCCGCGGGCGAGGCCGTCGACGACGGCATCGCGCCGACCGCGGCGCCGCCGGCGCCTGCACGACCTGCGCGTCCGGTGAGCCAGATCCAGGGCGACAGCTACCGGGTCGCGGGCGGCGACACCCTGTCCGGGATCGCGAGTCGCATCCGCGGCGTGCGCGGCCTGAGCATGAACCAGACCATGGTGGCGCTGTTGCGGGCCAACCCGGATGCGTTCATCGACGGGAACATCCATCGCGTCAAGGCCGGCGTGGTATTGCAGGTGCCCGGCGTCGACGAGGTGTTCTCCATCGGGGCGGCCGAGGCCAACGCGGTGGTCCGCGAACAGACGCGCCAGTGGCGCCAGGGACGCACCGCCGTGCCCCAGCCGGCGGTGGCCGATGGCGTCGCGGGTCCCACGCCGGCCGACGGCTCGGCACCCACCCAGGCGTCCCCGGGCGCCGTCGCCGACGCGCGGCTCGAGATCGTACCGGCGGGCGCCGCCGACAACGCCCAGGCGGGCAACCAGTCCGGTGCCAGTGCCGGAGGCGAGGGCGACATGCTTCGACAGGAAATGCAGGCACGCGAAACGCTCGCGGCGAGGGATGCCGAGCTGGCCGAGATGAAGGCGCGGCTGACCGAGCTGGAGACGCTGCAGAAGCAGCAACAGCAATTGATCGAGATGAAGGACAGCGAGCTCGCCGCCGCCCAGCAGCAGCTGGCCGTGAAGGCGCAAGCCGCGGAGGCCTCGCAGGGGTCGGTGCTGCCCTGGCTGGTGGGCGGCGCCGGCATGCTGGTGCTGGGACTGCTCATCGGCTTCGCCATGCGTCGCCGACCCGCCAGGAGCGTGTTCCGGGCACCGGATGCGTCCTCGCCCCGATCCTCGCTGGCCGATGCCTTCCCGGGCGCGGCAAGCCTCGCGGCCTCGCCCTCGCAAGCCGAAGCCGAGGGGGTCGATGAGGTGGACGGCATCGATGACGACGAAGACCTGGACCTCGCCGTGGCAACCGCAGACGGTCCTGGACGTCACGCCCCTGTCGAAATGTTCGACCCGGATGGCGTGGACGAAGAACCCGTCCCGGAGGCAACGGACGAGGACGACGCACTGGATGACGAGGCGCCTGGACCGGTCGTGGCCGCCACCCCCGCGATCCGGGGCGAGGCCGGCCAGGACGGCGCACCCGCATGGGCGTCGTCCGTCGCCGCGACGCCATCGCCGGCCTGGCACACCGGCGACGAGGGCACCGCCGGCGCTCGTGTCGAGGAGGTCGAACCGGCACCCGGCGCGGGTGGCGGCAACGAACGGCTGGAGCTCGCCCGCGCCTACATGGCGCTCGGCGACCACGACAGCGCACGGCAACTCCTGGGCGAAGTGCGACTGCACGGCGACCTCGCGGCGCGCCAGCAGGCCATGCAGATGCTCCGCGAACTCGAATGACCCGAGGGATGGAGGGCGGGTGTGAATGAGACCCACCAGGCCCCCCCGGGCACCCAGCGCCTGGCGATGGCGGTCGAGTACGACGGCAGCGCGTTCTCCGGCTGGCAACGGCTGACACGCCCGGGGGAGGAGGGACGCCGCCCGGAAGCCACCCTCCAGGAGGCCGTCGAGGGCGCGCTTTCCTTCGTTGCCGGCCAACCCATCGCGACCGTGTGCGCGGGACGGACCGACGCGGGCGTGCATGCGCGCGCGCAGGTCATCCATTTCGACAGCCCGGTCACGCGCGACCCGCGCGGCTGGGTGCTGGGCACCACCACGCGCCTGCCGCCCCCGGTCTGCATCCGCTGGTGCGTGCCGGTCGCCCGTGATTTCCACGCGAGGTTCTCGGCGCGCGCGCGCCGCTATCGCTATCGCCTCCTCAACCGGCCGGTGCGCCCGGCACTGATGCGCGATTACCTGGGCTGGGAACGCGCGTCCCTGGACGCCGCCGCGATGCAACGGGCCGCGCAGGCCCTGTTGGGCGAACAGGATTTCTCCGCGTTCCGGACCGTCCACTGCCAGGCCCCGCATGCACGGCGGAACATGCACGAAATCAGTGTCCGCCGCGACGGCGACGTGATCGACTTCGAACTGCAGGCCAATGCGTTCCTGCACCACCAGGTGCGCAACATCGTCGGCAGCCTGCTGGTCGTCGGCCGCGGCGAGAAGCCGGAGAGCTGGATGGCCGAGCTCCTCGCCGGGCTCGACCGCACCGTCGCCGGGCCCACCGCGCCGCCGGGTGGCCTGATGTTCCTCAACCCCCTCTATCCTGCCGGGTGGGGCCTGCCCGCCGAGGTCAGCCTGCCGCTCGCGCCCGGGGAGGGAGGTTGACGTGGAACGCGCGCACGTCCGCACCCGCATCAAGTTCTGCGGCCTGACACGGCCCGGCGACGTCCGCCTCGCCTGCGAACTGGGCGTCGACGCCGTGGGCTTCGTCTTCGCGCAGCGCAGTCGCCGGCGCGTCGCGCCCGAGCATGCGCGGTTGCTGCGGCGGGCCGTATCCCCGATGGTGAGCGCGGTCGCGCTCTTCATGGACACGCCCGCCGTCGAAGTGCGGCAGGTCATGCGGGTCCTGCGGCCCGAGCTGCTCCAGTTCCATGGGAGCGAGGACGATGCCTGGTGTCGCCAGTTCGGCGTGCCGTATCTCAAGGCGATCCCGATGGGGGGCGCCGATCCCTCGAACCTCACCGAAGACGCCCTGTTCGGCGCGTACCCGGGTGCGAGCGGTTTCCTGCTCGACAGCCACGCCCAGGGCCAGGCGGGAGGCAGCGGCCATGCCTTCGACTGGGCCGCCATCCCGGCCGCGCTCTCGCGTCCGGCGATGCTGGCCGGCGGTCTCGGCCCCGACAATGTCCACGACGCCATCCTGAGGGTCGCGCCGTGGGGCGTGGACGTCTCCTCGGGCATCGAGAGCGCGCCGGGATTGAAGGACGGTGAACGCATGCGGCGTTTCGTCGAAGAGGTCCGTCGCGCCGACATGTCCGCGCGGGGCTGAGGCCCGGGACGGGGCCGCACTGGCATCGGCAGCAGGCCCCAAGCCCGTTACACTGTGGGATTACGTCGCATTGGCAACACGACGCCCGGACGCGACGGCCTGAATGGACCCCAGATCCCATGACGCTTGATGCTCCCACCGATTTCCATGCTTTCCCGGACGCCTCCGGCCATTTCGGCCGTTTCGGCGGCCGCTTCGTCGCCGAGACCCTGATCGGTCCGCTGCAGGAGTTGGCCCAGGCCTATGACGAGGCGCGGGTCGATCCGGCCTTCGTGTCCGCCTTCGAGGACGATCTCGCCCACTACGTGGGTCGCCCCAGCCCGATCTATTTCGCCGAGCGCCTGAGCCGCGATGTCGGCGGCGCGCGCATCCTGCTCAAGCGCGAGGACCTCAACCACACCGGCGCGCACAAGATCAACAACACCATCGGCCAGGCCCTGCTGGCCAGCCGCATGGGCAAGACCCGGATCATCGCCGAGACCGGCGCGGGGCAGCATGGCGTGGCATCGGCCACCGTCGCGGCCCGGCTGGGCCTGGAATGCGTGGTCTACATGGGCGCGACCGACATCGAGCGCCAGAAGATCAATGTCTACCGCATGACCCTGCTCGGTGCGAAGGTGGTGCCGGTCAGCAGCGGTTCGGCGACCCTGAAGGACGCCTTGAACGAAGCGATGCGTGACTGGGTGACCAATGTCCAGGACACCTTCTACATCATCGGCACGGTGGCGGGGCCGGACCCGTATCCGCGCATGGTCCGCGACTTCAACGCCGTCGTCGGCCGCGAGGCGCGGGCACAGATGCTGGCCGAGTACGGGCGCCTGCCCGACGCGGTGACCGCCTGCGTCGGGGGGGGCAGCAATGCCATCGGCATCTTCCATGCCTTCCTGAACGACCGCGACGTGCGCATCGTCGGTGCCGAGGCGGCAGGCGAGGGCATCGACACGCCCCGGCACGCGGCTTCGCTTGCCGCCGGGCGGCCGGGCGTCCTGCACGGCAACCGGACCTACGTCCTGTGCGACGACGACGGCCAGATCACCGAGACGCATTCCGTGTCGGCCGGCCTGGACTACCCCGGCGTCGGCCCCGAGCACGCCTTCCTCAAGGACACGGGCCGTGCGGAGTACGTCGGCGTCACCGACGACGAGGCCATGGCGGCGTTCCACCAGCTGACGCGCAGCGAAGGCATCCTGCCGGCCCTGGAGTCCAGCCATGCGATCGCCCAGGCCATCAAGCTGGCGCGCGAGCTGCCCCGCGACGCCCTGGTGCTGTGCAACCTCTCCGGCCGCGGCGACAAGGACGTGCACACCATCGCCCAGCGCGAGGGGATCGCGCTGTGAGCCGCATCGACGCGCGGTTCGCCGCCCTGAAAGCCGCTCGCCGCAAGGCCCTGGTGCCCTTCCTGACCGCCGGCGACCCGTCGCTGGAGGCCACCGTGCCGGTGATGCATGCACTGGTGGCGGCGGGCGCCGACGTGATCGAGCTGGGCGTGCCGTTTTCCGATCCCATGGCCGACGGCCCGACCATCCAGCGCAGCTCCGAGCGCGCCATCGCCCGTGGCGCGGGTCTGTCGTGGGTGCTCGAGGCGGTACGCGGTTTCCGCGAGCGCGATGCCGACACCCCGGTGGTATTGATGGGCTACCTGAACCCGATCGAGATCCGCGGTGCGGAGCCGTTCGCACGCGCCGCGACCGACGCGGGGGTCGACGGCGTGTTGCTGGTCGACCTGCCGCCGGAGGAGGCCGCGGACTTCCGTGCCGGTTTCGACGCGCACGGACTCCAACTGATCCTGCTGGCCTCGCCGACGACCCCGGGAGCGCGGATCGACCAGCTCTGCGCCGAGGGGCAGGGCTACCTCTACTACGTCAGCTACGCGGGCGTCACCGGCGCCGACCGGCTGGATGCCGGGGCCGCCAACGACCGCCTGCACAGCATCATGGCCGGCAGCCGCGTGCCGGTGGTGGCGGGTTTCGGGATCAAGGACGCCGCCAGCGCCGCCGCCATGGCCCGCGAGGCGGACGGCGTGGTGGTCGGCAGCGCCCTGGTGTCGGCCCTGGACGGTGCGTCCACGCCCGGCGAGGCGGCGGAGCGGGCCGCTGCCTTCCTGGCTCCGCTGCGCACGGCCCTGGATACCGTGACAGGCTGACCAGGCGCCTGCGCTAAACTGCCGGCCCCGCTTCCAGGCGGGCCGGCACCCATGCCAAGGCCGGCCCACCGCAACACAGGAACACCCAACGCATGTCGTGGCTCAAGAAACTCATGCCCTCCGGCATCCGCACCGAAACCGGCAGCGCCAAGCGGCGCAGCGTCCCCGAAGGGCTGTGGGAGAAGTGCGACCAGTGCGGCGCGGTCCTGTACCGCCCGGAGCTGGAGGAGAACCTGGAGGTCTGCCCCAAGTGCGACCACCACATGGCGATCCGCGCGCGCGCGCGCCTGGCCGCCCTGTTCGATGCCGGCAGTACCTCCGAGATCGCCGCCGAGCTCGGGCCGACCGACGTCCTCAAGTTCAAGGACCAGAAGAAGTATTCCGACCGCATCAAGTCGGCCCAGCGCTCCACCGGCGAGCGCGACGCGATGGTGGCCTTGCAGGGCCTGCTCAAGCAGCGCCCGCTGGTGGCGTGCGCGATGGACTTCGCCTACATGGGCGGCTCGATGGGCTCGGTGGTGGGCGAACGCTTCGCGCGTGCCGCGGAAGCGGCGCTGGAACAGGGCTGTCCGTTCGTGTGCTTCTCCGCCACCGGCGGCGCGCGCATGCAGGAGAGCCTGTTCTCGCTGATGCAGATGGCCAAGACCTCCGCGGCGCTGGCGCGCCTGCGTGCGAAGGGACTGCCGTTCATCTCCGTCCTCACCCACCCGACCTTCGGCGGCGTATCGGCGTCCTTCGCGATGCTGGGCGACATCAACATCGCCGAACCCAAGGCCCTGATCGGCTTCGCCGGGCCCCGGGTGATCGAGCAGACCGTGCGCGAGACGCTGCCCGAGGGGTTCCAGCGCTCGGAGTTCCTGCTGGAGCATGGCGCGATCGACCAGATCTGCGATCGCCGCGAGATGCGCGACCGGCTGGCCGACCTGCTGGCCCTGATGATGCGGCAACCGGCGCCTCAAGCCGACGTCGACGCCGCCTGAATGCCTGGCCGTTCCGCGTCGCGCTTGCCGTGACGTGGGGCAGCCCCAGTAAAGGACTGATTGGAACATGAGTCGCAAGTATTTTGGTACCGACGGCATCCGCGGTCGCGTCGGACAAGGCGTCATCTCGGCCGATTTCGTGCTCCGCCTGGGCAATGCCTATGGCCATGCGCTCAGGCAGGGCAACGGCTCCCGCAAGCCCCTGGTGGTGATCGGCAAGGACACGCGCATCTCGAACTACATGTTCGAGGCCGCGCTCGAGGCCGGGCTGGTGGCGGCCGGCGTCGACGTGCAGCTCATGGGCCCCATGCCGACCCCGGCGGTGGCCCACCTGACCCGTTCGCTGCGCGCCGACGGCGGCATCGTCATCTCCGCCTCGCACAACCCGCACTACGACAACGGCATCAAGTTCTTCTCCGCCGACGGCGAGAAGCTCGACGATGCCACCGAGCTGGCGATCGAAGCCGCCCTGGACACCCCGTTCCACACGGTGGAGTCGGACCAGCTGGGCAAGGCGGTGCGTACGCGCGGCGCGGTGGCGCGCTACGTCGAAGCCTGCAAGAACTCGGTCCCGCGGGGCTTCGACCTCAAGGGCATGCGCATCGTCATGGACTGCGCCAATGGCGCCACCTACGAGATCGGTCCGCTGGTGTTCCGCGAGCTCGGTGCCCGCGTCGACGCGATCGGGGTGGAGCCCAACGGCACCAACATCAACGACGGCGTCGGTTCCACCCACCCCGAGGCGCTGGCCGAACAGGTCCGCGCGCGCGGTGCCGACATCGGCATCGCCTTCGACGGCGATGGCGACCGCGTCCTGCTCGTCGATGAGTCCGGCACCGTCCGCGACGGCGACGACCTGCTGTTCCTGCTGGCCACCGACTGGCGCCAGAGCGGACGCCTGCAGGGGCCCGTCGTCGGCACCCTGATGACCAACTTCGGGCTCGAGCAGGCCTTCGAACAGCGCGGCATCGGCTTCGTGCGCGCCAAGGTCGGCGACCGCTACGTGCACCAGCAGTTGATGGCGCATGGCGGCGTGCTCGGCGGCGAGACGTCCGGCCACCTGCTGTGCCTGGACCGGGTCAGCACCGGCGACGGCATCGTCAGCGCCCTGCAGGCCCTGGAGGTCCTCAAGCGCCGCGGCGTGCGCCTGGGCGTGGCCCTGGATGGCCTGCGCAAGGTGCCGCAGAAGACCGTGAACGTCCGGTACGATGCCGGCAAGGCGCAGCCCGTCGAGGCCGCGTCGGTCAAGGCCGCGCTGGCCGAGGCGCAGGCCGCGGTGGCCGGCCATGGCCGGGCCTTCCTGCGGCCTTCGGGCACCGAACCGGTGGTGCGGGTGACGGTCGAGGCCGACTCGCTGGAGTTGATGCAGGCCACGCTCGACACCCTGGCCACCGCGGTGCGCGCGGCGGCCTCCTGATCCCCGCCCGGCGCCGCCGCGCCGGCGACCCACGTCCAAGATGAATACGATGAGCCAGGCGCAGATCCCCACCCTCGACATCCGCAGGTTCACCCAGCCGGTCAGTGCCGCCGACCGCGCCGCGTTCGTGTCCGAGCTCGGCCGGGCCTACGAGGCCTGGGGCTTCGCCGGCATCCGCGGGCATGGCATCGGCGATGCCCGCATCGACGCGGCGTACGACGTTTTCCAGCGCTTCTTCGACCTGCCCGAGCCGGTCAAGATGAAGTACCACCTGCCCGGGACCGGCGGGGCGCGCGGTTACACGCCCTTCGGCGTCGAGACCGCCAAGGACTCCAGGCACCACGACCTCAAGGAGTTCTGGCACGTCGGCCGGGAGATCCCGCGCGACTCGCGCTACGCCGAGCACATGCCGCCCAATCTCTGGCCCGGCGAGGTCGCCGGCTTCCGCGAGCACGCCTATGGCCTCTACGAGGCGCTGGATGCGCTGGGCAGCTCGGTCCTCTCGGCCCTGGCCCTGCACATCGGCCTCCCGGAGGACTGGTTCCGGGACAAGACCGACCAGGGCAACTCGATCCTGCGGCCCATCCACTATCCCCCGATCACCAGCGACGACATCCCCAACGTGCGCGCCGGCGCCCACGAGGACATCAACCTGATCACGCTGCTGGTCGGCGCCAGCGCCGCCGGCCTGGAAGTGCGTTCGCGGCAGGGCGAATGGGTGCCGTTCACCGCCGACGCGGACACCATCGTCGTCAATATCGGCGACATGCTGCAGCGGCTGACCAACCACGTCTATCCGTCCACGACGCACCGCGTGGTCAACCCCCGGGGCGAGGCGGCGCGCAAGCCCCGCTATTCGACGCCTTTCTTCCTGCATCCCAACCCGGACTTCCTGATCGATGTCCTCCCGGGCTGCGTGAGCGCCGACAACCCCCCTCGCTACGACGCGCCGATCACCGCCCAGGCCTATCTGGACGAGCGCCTGCGCGAGATCAAGCTGAAGTAGAGGGCGGATCGCCGGCGCGGGCGGCCAACGCGACGCCGGCGTCCCGCAGCGCCTGGCGCCAGGCCTCGCGCTTGGCATCGACCGCCTGCGAGGCGTTCGCGGGACTGGTGGAGGGCAGGCGAAGCAGCCGGTGGCCGTCGCCTGCGCGTCGCGGCAACACCAGCCGTCGGTAGCTGGCCTCGGCCTTCGCGCCATTGAACAGCACGCTGCCGATGCCGGGGTGGGCGTCGAAGAAGGCGTCGAAATCGTTCGCCGCGGCCGTGTCGTCGCGGATCGCGCTGTCCAGGCTGCCCTCGCGCTCGCACTGCGCCAGTACGTCCCAGACCGCCACGCCGGCGTCGGCCAGCCGACGGGCCCGCAGCGCATAGGGCAGCGACGGCGGGAAGCCCAGGCAGTCGGCCATGAAGGGCCAGAACAGGTTGCGGGGATGGGCGTAGTAGGCGCCCGCGGCCAGCGAGGCCGCGCCGGGCATGGAGCCCAGCACGAGGACCCGCGGCGCCTTGCCCACGAGGGGCGGGAAGCCGTGCAGGGTCGGGCCGGTGGCGGGCGGAGTCCTGGAAGCGGGCATGCCCGTGCGATTGTAGCCATCCTTTTCCGGCCCGCTGCGGTAGAATGCCGCGCCCCGGGTCGAGCCGGGCGTCGTCCCACCTCAGGAGTCCCCATGCGTCGCAGGATCGTTGCAGGAAACTGGAAGCTTCACGGCGACCGCAAGTTCGCCTGCGACCTGCTCGACAAAGTGGTCGCCGCGGACGTGCCGGCGGGCGTCGAGCGCCTGGTCCTGCCCCCGTTGCCGATCCTGGGCGACCTGGTCGAGCGGTACGGCGAGCGCGGCCTGGCCTTCGGCGCGCAGGATGTCAGCGCCTACCAGTCCGGGGCCTATACCGGCGAGGTGTCCGCGGCGATGCTGCTCGACGTGGGCGCCCGTTACGGCCTGGTGGGGCATTCAGAGCGTCGCCAGTACCATGGCGAGACCAGCGAGTGGGTCGCGCGCAAGTTCATGGCGGCCCGCGAGGCGGGGCTGACCCCCATCCTGTGCATCGGCGAGAGCCTGTCCGAGCGTGAACGCGGGCAGACCGAGTGGCGACTCGAAGAACAGCTCGGCCCGGTCATCGAACTGGGTGGGGTGGAAGCCTTCGATGGCGCCATCGTGGCCTACGAGCCCGTCTGGGCGATCGGGACGGGCAAGACGGCCAGCCCCGGGCAGGCCCAGCAGGTCCACGCATTCATCCGTAGCGAAATCGCCGCGCGCGATGCTAGAATTGCGGGCTCGCTTCCGATTCTTTACGGCGGAAGCGTGAAGGCCGGCAACGCGGCCGAGCTGTTCGCGCAGCCGGACGTGGATGGCGGCCTGATCGGAGGCGCCTCCCTGGTGGCCGCCGATTTCAACGCCATCGCTTCGGCGGCGGCGCCCGGAAACGAATGAGAGTCCATTTCTGATGCTGTTGATCCTCAACGTCATCTTCGTATTGGTCGCGATCGCCATGATCGCGCTGATCCTGATGCAGCGCGGCGCGGGTGCCCAGGCCGGTTCCGGCTTCGGTGGCGGCGCGTCCGCGACGGTGTTCGGTGCGCGCGGCTCGTCGAGCTTCCTCACCAAGGCCACCAAGTGGCTGGCCGTGGTGTTCTTCGTGATCACCTTCTACATGGCCTGGGAGGCCACCCATGGCGCGAGGCTGGCGGATGTCGCCGCCAACGACCTGGGTGTGATGGCCGAGGTGCCGCCCGCAGCGCAGGGCGCCCCCGCGGAGTCCGTGCCGGCCGCTCCGGGCGCCAGCGCGACGCCCGCGGTCCCCGCGGCGGCGTCCAACGCGACGCCCGCCGTGCCCGAGGCTTCGGCCGAACCGCCGGCGGAGGCGCCCGCGACGGCGCCGGCCGAGGGCGGCTGAAGCGGTACGCGTCGGGTTCAAGTCGGAAAAGTTTGAAGCGTTCGGCAGGGAAGACGGACGGCGATCAGTCATAATCGCAAGGGGATCCGGTCGTCACGCACGGCTCCCGTGTCATGGAGACAGTCATGCCCAGGTGGCGGAATTGGTAGACGCACTACCTTGAGGTGGTAGCGACTTAGGTCGTGGGGGTTCGAGTCCCCCCTTGGGCACCATTCATTCGGGATCTCCG